>JBATTL010000676.1:0-1896 GCA_049670525.1 Thiohalocapsa sp.
ACGCAGGGCCGTGCTCGGCGCGGATGTTTCCCCCTCGGTGGCCGTGCCAAGCACGCCGGATCCGGCGCCGCCGCCATCCGAATCTACGCCGGTACCCAAGGACCTGATTGCCGATATCGAGGCGTTCAAGCGGCAAGTTTCATCCCTGCCGCCCGAGGCGGATTCCCCACCGAAGCGACCCAAACCGACGGCTGCGCCGAAGTTGGAGTCGCCCACAACGCCGCCGGTTGGCGATGTGCCCGCGGTGGCGTCACTGGCATTGCGCGGCAGGTTGCCGCCGTTCAGCATGACCGTGCATATCTACGATGCGGACCCGGCGTTGCGCTTCGTCTACATCAATGGCCGCAAGCTGAAAGAGCGAGAGCAAAGTAAGGAGGGGATTCGGCTCGAGCGCATCCTGGCCGATGGCGCCGTTCTGAGCTATGCCGGAGAACGATTCTTCGAGCCGCGCTGAGGCGTCGAATCAAAACGCGGCTCTATCTGCTAATGATCCGCGACCTCTTGAATCGACGCTTGAATCGACGGAAACGGGGGGGTGGTCAGCGGACCATCATCACGAGTAGCACGACCACGCCGACGACCGCGGCCAAGGGCACAAACGCCGCTTGCCATTCCCCTTTCTCGGCCTTTGGACCGTTCTCCTGCCAGTTCTTAAAAGCGGGCCACAGGTAGAACAGCATCATGATCAGGAATGCCGCGGCGGCGATCTTCAGAAATAGGTCCATGGGGTTTCACTTCTCCAACGGGTCGAGAGCGGACGCGAGATAACGAAAAAGCCCCGACCCGGGCGACATGCAGTCGGAACCGGGTTCGGGGCTTGGACGATCAGAGCTGGAACGGACGGCGGGCTGATTGCCCAGCCAGCCAGACTAGCACCACCCAGATTAGGCAGTCCGTTAGTCGTCGCCCATGATGCCAAGGATCTGCAACAAGCTGATGAAGATGTTGAAGATGGCCAGGTAAATGCCGTAGGTGGCCATGATGTAGTTGGTTTCGGCACCACTCTTGATACGGCTCGTGTCGAACAGGATAAAGCCACTCATCAGCAAGATGATCGCGCCCGAGACGGCGAGCGAGAGCGCGGGCATGCTGAGGAAGATGTTGGCGAGCATTGCGACGACGACAACCATCATGCCGGCGAACAAGAATCCGCCCATGAAGCTGAAGTCGGTCTTCGACGTCAACGCGTAGCCCGAAAGACCGAGAAAGATTAGCGCCGTCCCGGCGAACGCGGTTGCGATGATCTGCGGTCCGTTCGGCAGCGCAAGGTACATCGACATGATGGAACCGAGCCCAAACCCGAGCATGCCGGTGATTAAGAAGATGACCCCGACGCCGCTCGCCGACTGGGATGCTTTAGGAAGAACGAATATTCCGAGCACCATTGCGCCGATCACAGACACAAGATAGACCCAAGAAGGCATCTGCAGTGCCATCGACAGCATTGCCGTCAGGGCGCTGAAGGCCAGTGTCGCGGCAAGTAGGAGGTACGTATTCTTTAATACCTTGTTTGTGGCGAGAACGCTTTGGGCGCTCTGGGTCACCGAGTATTGGTTTGCCATGTCAGATAGAGTCTCCTCGTTTTTCAGGGTGGTTCGGTTGAAAATTCGCCCGCACTGACTTGCGCCAGAACGGTGTGCCCTAAGCATACCGCAGCGTGTCCCTGGCGCAACCACAGCGCTGGTCCTCGTCGTCCGGCGAACATTAGGGTACCCTAGTCGGCGATATCTGGTCGTCCGGGCATATCTTCAACATTCCGAACGCCCGCAATTCCGTTCAGGAGAGGTGGCAGAGCGGTTGAATGCACCGGTCTTGAAAACCGGCGTGGGTTTGTAGCCCACCGTGGGTTCGAATCCCACCCTCTCCGCCATCCAAAGAAGACCAATAAGACGTGGG
>JBATTL010000677.1:0-1912 GCA_049670525.1 Thiohalocapsa sp.
GAAATGCAATGGACGCGAAAACCCCTCACGAGCTGAACGACGGATTGGGGTCCGCCAGGTTCCGCACTCCCGCTGATTTCCTTAGCGATCTCGATCCATCCATAACCGCAGAGATCGTTACGGCGGCTGCGGACATTGCGCTCGTTGTAGAGGATGGCGTCGTCAAGGACATTGCGCTGGGTGACGAGTCTCTGATCGCTGAGGGGTATGACGAGTCATGGCGTGGCCGGCCATGGGTCGACACCGTGACGATCGAAAGCCGTACAAAAATCGAAGAGTTGCTCACGGCCCGTCATGGCGGCGAAAGGTGGCGACAGGTGAATCATCCGTCGCTGTCGGCACTTGATGTGCCCGTGCGTTACACAGCGGTGAAGCTGGGAAGTGGCAATCGCTACGTCGCCCTCGGTCGCGAACTTCGTGGTGTCTCCGCGCTTCAGCAGCGACTCATTGAGGCCCATCAGGATCTCGAGCGTGACTATTCTCGCATGCGTGAGGCGCAGGGTCGCTACAAGATTCTATTCGAGTCGGTTTCCGAACCTGTGCTTGTCATCAATGCAGGCGATCTCAGTATCGAAGAGGTCAATCCTGCCGCCAGGAAGCTATTGGACACGGACGCAAAGCGGATCGTTGGTCAATCACTGGCGGATCTGTTCGACGGGACCGAGGCGCGTCGCGTAAACGGCCTCGCAGCTGAGTGCATGAGTGGTGGCACAGCAAACGCAAGCAAGCTCAAGCTTGTCAGTGGCGAGCAGATTGGCATGACCGCGTCAGCGTTCCGGGAAGATCGCGCGACGCGTTTGATCGTGCAACTGACCTCGGGCGCGGCTCGCATGGCTGAGTCGGGCACACGTCAGTCCCTCTTGGCAGCGCTGCATGGCCTGCCGGACGGGCTCGTTCTGGCTGACAATGATCAGAGAATCGTCGCCACAAATGCATCCTTCGCCCGGCTCGCCAAAATCTCCGGCGACACCGAAGCCACGGGCAGTCGGTTGGAAGATTTCCTTGGCCGGTCCGCAACAGACCTGAACGTTCTTTTCTCCACACTGCGCAAGCACGGCGTTATCCGAAACTTCGCAACGGTGATTCGCGATCGGTTCGGCGATGAAGAACCAGTCGAAGTGTCCGCGGTTGCGGCACCTGCTGGCGAAGAGAACATGTTTGCCTTCTCGGTGCGTAGCGTTGCACGCCGTCTGCCCTCCAGCATGGGCCTCGACGAACAGCTACCGAGCACCGCGGCCCAGTTCACCGAGCTCGTAGGCCGGGTCCCGCTGAAGGACATTGTGATGGAATCAACGGTCCTGATTGAGCGTCTTTGCATCGAAGCGGCGCTCGAAATCACCGACAATAATCGGGCTTCTGCAGCCGAAATGCTCGGTCTCAGTCGTCAAGGTCTTTACTCCAAGCTGAAGCGAGCCGGGCTCGGCAGCGGCGACTAACTTTCAAGTCAAAATGTGGCGTCTATTTGAATTGACACTGTGAGGTGTCAATCATACGCTTTCTTCGTGTCAAACGCTGAACTCCCACTACGCTCACGCACGCGTCCCGGTTGGCGGGATATCCTCGAATTGTCAAAGCCCGTCACGTGGTTCGCCGCGATGTGGGCCTTTGCCTGCGGCGCTGTTTCGACAGGTCAGCCGCTTGGAGATCGCTGGCTGTTCGTTGTGGGTGGGGTGATCCTTGCCGGGCCGATGGTTTGCGCTGCAAGTCAGGCGGTCAACGACTGGTATGATCGCCACGTCGACGCGATTAACGAGCCGGACCGGCCAATCCCGTCCGGCCGCATTCCGGACCGCTGGGGATTCTATCTCGGTGTTTTCTGGTCGGCTATGTCGCTTGTTCTGGGAGCGGCACTCGGCACATGGGCGTTCGTAGGGGCCGTTGTCGCTGTAACGCTTGGCTGGATTTACAGCGC
>JBATTL010000678.1:0-1921 GCA_049670525.1 Thiohalocapsa sp.
GACGGTTACAGTTGGCTCCTGAGAGAAATTCTCAGATGAGATCGGTATACACCGATAAGACTGATGGGACGGGCAACTGCACGGGAACGCTGCTGCGCGACGCCGACCCCACCACGGACGAACCCTACGTCATCATCGCTCGGCACTGCATGCCGAATCAGGACCGTGCCGCGAGTGTCGATGCGGTCTGGTTCCACCGCGATGCCCGCTGCGGCAGCCCCATTGGTCTGCCGGTCCAGTCGGTCGGTGGCGGCGCAGAACTGCTCTACTCAGACCCGCTTACGGACATCAGCCTGCTGCGGCTACGCCGGGCACCGCTGCCGGGGGCGGTATTCGCCGACTGGTCGTTACGTTTGCCGGAGCCAGGGGGAGCAGTGGCGAGCGTGCATCATCCTCGGGGGCTGCGTCAGGCCATCGCATTCGGCAGCGTAACGACCATGGTGCATTGTGCCGAGGTGCCGCTCTGCGAGGGTGGCGGTGCGGACGACGCCGGGCACTAACTGCGCGTCCGGTGGGAGCGGGGCCGAACGGATGTCGGCAGCAGTGGCTCGGGGCTCTTCCTACCGTCGGGGGAACTGGTGGGGGTGCTCTCCGGCGGCTTCGGTGACTGCGCAGGTACTCCGGGACCCGACCATTATGGGCGTTTCGACCTGGCTTACAGAGCGGGTCTGTCTCGGTGGTTAGCACCGCGATGACGGGATGACCGCTTACCGCCTGACGCCGGACGTCCCCAGAGGCCGCCTTTGCCGTCCGTTCTCGACCCACAACGGACATCGGCTGCGCGAACAACGATGGCGGCAATGCAACCCAGAGCGGACGTTGTGAGCGTCGCCGCGTTCGTCACTGGCGCCCCCGATTGGCCTCGCCGGCAGACCATCCAAAAGGCAGGTTCCTGCCAGGTTGATACCGGACTGAGATTTCCTCGGCCAGCCCGCGCCCGACTTTGAGTTTGACCGGCGCATCGTCTGGTAGCCGCCTCCTTCTGCGAGCGAGGGTGCAGCCGCCCCTGATCTCACGCCTGCCCGCTGCGCCTGCAATCTCCTCCCAAACCCCGCCGAAGCGCGTTCCTATACCTCCGAGATGTCCGCGCCGCTCTCGTTTGAGCCTTGAACAGCCCTTTGGCCCTCGCTAGCCTCTCGTCCTGACGCCGCCTTGGGCTCGCAGAGGCGGTTGAATTTTCTATCCGTAGGACAGACCCCTCAGCACAGCGTCGAAGAACAGGATTGTGAGATGGGTAAAAAAAGTCAGAACAATGCCACGACAGTTGCGCCGAACGGAGCCGGTGCAAGCACCGAGTTGTCGGATCGGCAGAGTGAAAGCCCGTCATCGTCCGACGCATGGCCAATCGGCGTCGATTTGCGTGAAGAGCGTCTTTTCCGAGCGCTTGATGACGACAACGATCAAGCGGTCCGGCTGCGGGATTTCGAGCGCGTTTTCGACGAGGTTGGACTAAGAACACACGACAAGCGTTTGCGCGACAGTCTGGGCTTATTGAAGCATCGGATCGAGACAGCTCGTCAAGTCACAGACGAAATCACCTTAAAGATATCGCGCGCGGACTTTTATCAAGCCATTCGTCACAATATTCTACTTGTCGAGCGTGCCGTCCAGGGGCGGATGGTGATCCCCGATTTCGGGGGTTTTGCCAATGAGCTCGAACGGATCTTCGAACAGGTTCGCCGCAACGACGCTGGGGCGCCCGCTGATTACATCCCGCAGCTGAACTTGCAGGGTGCGGCCGCGGACAGCTTCGGTCTGGCGCTGTGCTCGATCGACGGGCAGCGTCTCAGCTTGGGCGACGCGACACAGATTTTCACCATTCAATCGACGTCGAAGCCGATTAGCTACTGTCTCGCACTCGAGGAGCATGGGGCCGAGATGGTGCATCGTTTCGTCGGCCGCGAACCGAGTGGCGTAGGGT
>JBATTL010000679.1:0-1629 GCA_049670525.1 Thiohalocapsa sp.
GGTCAGCGCCTAGGGCGTGCGCGTCACCAAGATAGCGCTGGGCGGCGCCAGTACACCAGGCCAAGCGCTGGATCGGGCGATCAATGGCGGCAATGTGGAGGGGCCTGCGGCCTAGGCGCTCACCAACATCCCGCACGAACTCTGCGGCGGGACGGGGCGAACCGAGGCGGCCGCACCAGATCAGCCCGTCGGAACTCGCGGGCCCTGGGTCCAGGATGCCGAGAACGGCGGCGAGACGCCGGTTGTTACCGAATTGCGGATGCACGTCCAGCGGCAAGTGGTAGGCGAGCAACGCCATACCGGCTTACATCAAGGTCGAAACACGCCGGCCCTTGATCCCGACCAGGCGCGGATCCTCTCCTTTCCAAAACCAACCGTGATGGACCAGAACCGCGTCGGCATCGGCCTCGATTGCGGCTTGCAGCAGCGCCTGACTCGCCGTCACGCCGCTGACCAGGAGTCGCACCGGCCGGTCGCCCGCCGACTGAAGACCATTCGGGCAGTAGTCGCTGAAACCGTCCGCGGAAAGCAACGCGTTGCAGTGACGAGCAAGGGTCTCGGCGTCGTTCATAATCGGCGGGTTCGTTCAGAGTGGGGGATAACGGGCGTATTCGGTGCGTGCGGATTACGAATCATGCACTTGGCGCGACTGCATGATAGCTTAGCGGCCATGCGCCATTCGACTCAGATCGCGGTCATTTACCTATCCGGCTTCGTGGCCGGCGCCGTCCTCGCGGCGAGCCTGATGCTAGGCGAGATCGCAATGCCCAGTCAGACCGAGGCAATGGACTCCGAGGGAGACGGCGATCTGTCCCCGCCGCGTTCTTACGCGAATGCCGTCAACCGCGCGGCGCCCGCCGTGGTGACGATCTATGGTAACCACCCGGTGGTCAGGGAACTACCCCGCGGCGTTCGCCCAGGACAAAGTCCTGCGCCATTTTGGGCGCAGGGCGAGCATGGACGAGGTCAAACCAGTCTTGGCTCTGGCGTACTGGTCTCAGATCAAGGGCTGCTAGTCACCAACCGCCATGTCATCGAAGGCGCGACGTCGGTTCGCGCCGAGTTGCCCGGCGGGCAAGCGTTGAGCGTTGAACTTCTGGGAGTCGACACGGAAACCGATCTGGCTGTGTTCCAAGCTGTCGATGCGAATCTTCCTGTGCTCGAGATCGGCGATCCGGCGGCCTTGCGCGTGGGCGATGTGGTACTCGCAATCGGCAACCCCTTTGGTATCGGCCAGACCGTGAGCATGGGCATCGTCAGTGCCACCGGCCGCGCCAACCTTGGGCTGACCGGAATCGAGAACTTCATTCAAACAGACGCGGCCATCAACCCCGGCAACTCCGGTGGACCCCTAGTCGACGCAACGGGACGCCTCGTGGGTATCAACACGGCGATCCTGTCCGAAAGCGGCCTATCGGAGGGCGTTGGATTCGCAATCCCGGCGAACGTTGTCATGCGGGTGGCACTGGACATCGCCGCGTCCGGTGGCGTGGAGCGGGGCTGGCTCGGTATCGCCGGGCGCAGCCTCACACCGAGTCTTGCCGAGCGCTTTGGTCTGCGCGCCCCGAATGGCGTCTTGGTGACCAGCGTGCGACAGGATGGTCCCGCGGCGACCGCAGGACTCAGGAC
>JBATTL010000680.1:0-8088 GCA_049670525.1 Thiohalocapsa sp.
CAGTGGAACGGCTGTTCCTCACGGTCGCGGATATCTCGCTATTGCAAGCACGAGCGTCCTCGGCATGACGCCGTCGAATTCCTACGACGACATGTTAGCGACAATGCAAGCGTTTCATGACAAGCGCCGATTCGCCGATGGCAGATAGCCACAAGCCGGACCCAGTAGAAGGATGAGACTGGTCATCTTGGATCGGGACGGAGTCATCAACGCGGACTCCGACGCCTTTATCAAATCGCCGTCGGAATGGGTTGCGCTACCGGGAAGTCTTGAAGCCATCGCCAGGCTCAGCAATGCCGGCATCACCGTGGCCGTGGCGACCAATCAATCCGGACTCAGCCGTGGTTTGTTCGACATCGACACCTTGAACCGCGTCCATGGTCGCATGACGGCTAGGGTTTCGGCAATTGGCGGTCGCATCGATGCGGTCGCGTTCTGTCCGCATGGGCCAAAGGATCAGTGCATGTGCCGAAAACCCGCGCCCGGTCTCTTGATGGCGCTGAGTTCTCGATTTGGCGTCTCGCTGGAGGGCGTCCCGTTCGTCGGCGACTCGTTGCGCGACCTGGAGGCCGCCGCCAGCGTCGGAGCCAGACCAATCCTCGTACGCTCGGGCAAAGGAAAGAGCACGGCCCGAGAGCGCTCCCCCGTCTTGGCAAACACGACCATCGTTGACGACCTTTGGGCCGCCGCGGAACACATACTTGGCTGACCTTGTTATGACCACGCTGCGATCGCTGCTGTTTCTCGCGACTCTTGTTCTCGCTGTGGTCGGCTACTCGACTTACATCGTCCTATTCGGAAAGATCCTGGGCCGCGCCGGGGTTCTGGCAGCGGCACGCAGTTGGTCGCTTGTGCTACTGCGGTTGCTCAATAGCCTGTGCGGATTGGACTACCGATTGTCCGGCATCGAAAATCTCCCCGCTCAGCCCTGCATACTGTTGTGCAAGCACCAATCGGCGTGGGAGACCATCGCGGCGCCCGGTATCATCCCGCGTCCGCAGGCTTGGGTCTTGAAACAGGAGTTGATGAGAGTTCCATTTTTCGGCTGGGCGCTGCACTTGTTCGATCCGATTGCGATCGATCGGAAGGCCGGGCGTACAGCAATGCGCAAGCTGTTGCAGGAAGGCCAACAGCATTTGCACGAAGGTCGATCCATCCTGGTGTTTCCGGAAGGTACCCGTGTCGCGGTCGGAGACCGAGCGCCCTTCAACATCGGTGGCGCACTCCTCGCCGCGAAATCCGGCGCTCCAGTCGTACCGATCGCTCACAACGCCGGTGTGTTTTGGAAGAGGCGGGGATTGCGCAAGCTCCCTGGACGTATCGACGTGTTGGTCGGGCCGCCCATCGAGGCAGTCGGTCGTTCCGCGAAAGAGATAAACGCGCTGGCTGAAGCATGGATCAATCAGAGCTCCCAATCGCTGCCGTCAACAGCCTAAGCGAATAGCAGAAAACCTCATACCAGACGACGCCGCATCGAGGTTTGTCTTCAAGACGTACCGGCGCGAACATCGCCGGGCTCTGTGACAATCGGCACGACACAGAAGACGGGCGTCAAGACCCGCTGGATGGTATGAGATTTGACTGCAATCGCCTTCGCATGCGGAAGCTCAGATGTCGATATTCCCTGCTTCCAACGCGTTTCGTTCGATGAACGCTCGACGCGGTTCCACATGTTCGCCCATCAACGTTGTGAAGATCTGATCGGCGGCAACGGCGTCTTCGATCGTCACCCGTAAGAGCCGCCGGGTCGTCGGGTCCATCGTGGTATCCCAAAGTTGATCGGGGTTCATCTCCCCAAGGCCCTTGTACCGTTGAATGTGATAGCCGCGCTTCGCTTCCACCATCAGCCAGTCATAGGCATCGGTGAAACTTGCTATCTCAGTTTGACGCTCTCCACGCCCGATGACTGCACCGGGCTGAAGCAACCCATCAAGCTTTTCGCCTAGGGCGGCAATGCGGGCGTAGTCAGCCGAGTCGAAAAAGTCGAAAGAGATCAGACGAGTCTCGGGAATGCCGTGCACGAGCCTCGTGAGCTCGATTCCCGCCGGCTGGTCGTCGTTGCCCGCCCGGTAGCCGATGCGATAGTCAACCGCCGGCCCGCTACGTTGCGCGAGGCGTGCGGGTATAGATTCAGCCCAATTTAAAAACGCCTCGGGATCTTCCCGAATCTTCGCGGTAACCCTCGGCGTGTTGAGGAGCTCCGCGAGAAACAGCGGGTCATGACGCGTTGAAAGACGGGAAACCATCGCACCGAAGATCTGATAGTCGCGGATCAGTGCTTCAAGCGCGATGTCGGTCATCGGCGGTGCATTCGCCGCGACCGATAACCTCGCACCATCGGTCGCAGCCTTGATCAACGAGGCCCCCATTTCCGCGTCATCAAGCAGATAGTCTTCCTGTTTTCCGCGTTTCACCTTATACAATGGCGGTTGAGCGATATAGACGTATCCGCGATCGACCAGCTCGGGCATCTGGCGATAGAAGAACGTCAACAGCAACGTGCGTATGTGGGCTCCATCGACGTCGGCATCGGTCATGATGATGATGCGGTGATAGCGCAACTTATCGGGATTGTATTCCTCACGACCGATACCGCAGCCAAGCGCGGTAATCAATGTACCAACCTCGGCAGACGACAACATCTTGTCGAAACGGGCCTTTTCCACGTTCAGGATCTTGCCCTTGAGCGGCAGGATCGCCTGAAATGCCCGATCTCGTCCCTGCTTCGCGGAGCCTCCCGCCGAATCACCCTCGACGATAAACAATTCCGACTGCGACGGATCTTTTTCCTGGCAGTCCGCGAGCTTGCCTGGGAGGCCGGCGACATCCAGCACGCCTTTTCGGCGGGTCATCTCCCGTGCCTTTCGCGCAGCTTCCCGCGCGCGCGCGGCTTCGAGCATCTTGTTGGCGATGATCTTTGCGTCCGACGGATTCTCTTCAAGAAACATGTCCAGGTTATCCGCGAGGAGCGATTCAACCATCGGCTTCACTTCGGACGACACGAGCTTGTCCTTGGTCTGGGACGAGAACTTTGGGTCCGAAACCTTGACCGAAACCACCGCGGTAAGGCCCTCTCGGGCGTCGTCGCCGACGGGCCTCGTTTTCTGATTACGATCCAGGGACTCCCGCTCAATGTACTGATTCAAAGTACGGGTCAGGCCCGCACGAAACCCAGCGAGGTGGGTGCCGCCATCTTTTTGCGGGATGTTGTTTGTGTAGCAGTAGATCGATTCTTGGTAAGAGTCGTTCCACTGCAGGGCCGTTTCGACGGTGACGCCCCCGCGTTCGGCCGTGAAATAGAAGACATTCGGGTGGATTGGAGACTTATTTTGGTTCAGGTGCTCGACGAAAGCGCGGATACCCCCTTTGTATTCGAACGTCGCGTCACGACTCGTCCGTTCATCCTTTATCCGGATACGCACACCGGAGTTCAAGAACGAGAGCTCGCGCAATCGTTTCACCAAAATATCGTAGTGAAACTCTAGGTCAGTGAAGATCTCAGCGGAAGGTTTGAATCGGATCAATGTCCCTCGACCGGTCACACCATCTACTTCACGGAGCGGGTACTGGGGCACGCCAAGTCGAAACTCCTGCTCATAGCGCTTCCCATCACGGAAGATATGAAGCTGCAGATGCTCAGAGAGTGCGTTGACAACCGAGACGCCAACACCGTGCAGCCCGCCTGACACCTTGTAGGAGTTGTCGTCGAATTTCCCGCCCGCGTGCAAGACAGTCATGATGACTTCAGCGGCCGAACGATTTTCCTCGGGGTGCATATCCACCGGAATCCCGCGGCCGTCGTCGGTCACCGTGACTGATCCGTCTACGTGCAGCGCAACATTGATATCCTTGCAGTATCCCGCTAGCGCCTCATCGATGGAATTGTCCACCACCTCAAAAACCATATGATGGAGTCCAGTTCCGTCGTCCGTGTCTCCGATATACATTCCGGGTCGCTTGCGGACTGCATCCAACCCACGAAGAACTTTGATATTTGACGAGTCGTAAGTCATGCGGAGAACTAGGTCCTTCGGTGAAACTATGGTCGATGGCGGGGCGATTCAGGAAGCAGTCGCAGCAGCCCCTTCGGCGGGTGATCTGCGACGGCCGGGAAAACTGATAGTGCAGCGAAACGGTGCGGCGCGGCCAAGCGTCTGATTATAGCGCGAAAGTGGTGTGTAGCGACGCCATTGCTCCGCGTAAGACAGTGCCGACGCCTTCTGAGTCTGAGAGGGGGATGAAACTGACGGCGTTCGACGAATCGATCCATACAAAAGCGAAATCGCCTATGCACTGGGCTTAGCTTGCTGTTGGCGCACCTTCCCATGTTCCACGTGGAACACCGCCGTAGACGCCTGCTCAAAAGTCCCCGGTGGCGCCCCTTGTAAGCTTGTCAGTAGCGCGTGATCTGCTGAGTTGATCAGCAATGGCATGAGTTGGCGCTGCGTCGCTGAATCCAACTCGGCGGCGAGATCGTCGACAAGCCACACACCACGATCGCCGAGTTCCGATGCCACCACTTGGCCGGCAGCCAGCTGAAGAAGAACTCCCGCCAATTTGTTCTGACCGCGCGAACCGACCCAACGCTCGCCTCCCCGCGAGAGGTGGAAATCCGAGCGGGCCGGAGAAAGAAAGGAATACCCGCGGGCGACATCCCCACGACGATGCTCCGAAAGCCAAGGCACGATGTCCGGAGCGTCGGGTAATCCGCGCCGCCACTCAAGGACCAGGCCGGAGATCAGGTCGAACCCGCTCGCGACCACCATGAACGCTTGCTGAAGCCGTCGAAAGAATGCTTCCCTCGAATCACAGATCCTCGCGAGAACATCTGCATACGCATCATCCCAAACTGCGGGCCCCGCCCCTCCAGACTTCAACCACGCCTGCCGTTGCGCAGCAGTTCGCCGGAACGTCGCGCGAACGGCCGAATATCGAGGTTCCACGTGGAACAGGTTCCAATCAACGAAGCGCCTGCGTAGCTCAGGCTCCCCCTCAATCAAGGCCTGCATCGATGAGCCGACGAGTCGCACGTTGAAGCCTGCGCCCGTGCTCACGGATCCTGTGCCCTGTCCGCATGACCAGCGGCGCCGCCAGCAATCCGCGCCCCCACACAACCAACCTTCAACCATGGTTGAACCACGGCCATAGGTTGTCACCGGCCCGTGCCGACGACCCCGAAAACTCGTTCCACGGCTAAGCAAATAGATTGCCTCGAGGAGGCTCGTCTTTCCAGCACCATTCCCGCCAACAAGCCAGATCGTTCCTTCGGGAAAGCGGACATCCACCGAGGAAAGATTACGAAGACCCGAGATCCTAAGTCGCTGGATGCGTGGCACGCCGGGCGGCGATCGTCAGAGGCGCATCGGCATGATGACGAAGGTCTCCGTATCGGTACCCTCACCGTGCCATATCGCGCTACTATCCGCATCCCGAAACACGACCTCAACCCTTTCCTGCTCGACCGCTTGAATGACATCCATAATGTAAGCCACATTGAACCCGATGACGACAGGATCACCGTCATAGTCCATCTCGATCTCGTCATCCGCCTGTTCCTTCTCCGGATTGTGTGCCTGCAAGCCGAGCGTGCCCGAGTCAAAACTAACCCGAACGCCCTTGTACTTCTCGTTGGACAGGATTGCGGCTCGTTGCAACGCGGAACGCAACGAGTCCTTGTCCATCAGAGCCCGTCGCGGCAAGCCAACCGGTATCACTCGTTGGTACTCCGGATAACGACCATCGACCAACTTGGAGACGATGACCGTATCGGCGAACGAAACCCGAAACGTGCGCTCGGACAACTCGACCGTAACCGGGTCATCTTGGGCGGGCAAAAGACGTTTGACCTCGATGACAGCCTTGGCTGGAATGATGACCTGTCGCGGCTGACCCGCGTCATCGAGACCGGTGTCCATGTCGGCCACCACCTTCGCTAGTCGATGTCCGTCCGTCGCGACCGTCGTGACCCTGCCCGCTTCCAACTCCAACATCACGCCGTTGAGGTAGTAGCGCACATCCTGTTGCGCCATTGCGAACGCCGTCTTCTCAAACATCGTCTTGAGTAACGACGCCGGAAAGCTCAGTTTGCAATCGGAATCCTCGACTTCCATGGAGGGAAAATTCCCGGCGGGAAGGGTGCTTAGTGTAAAGCGGCTTCGACCGGAAGAAACCAGCGCCCGGTCTCCTTCGGTGCGCAATCGCACCTGAGCGTTCTCTGGCAGCGCCCGGCAAATATCGACAAACTTCCGCGCCGGAACGGTTGCCTCCCCTTCCTCCGTGATTTCCGCCTCGAGCCGGGTCCCAATTTCAAGTTCCAGATCCGTCGCCACGATCGCGATACGGCTATCGGATGCCGACACCAACAGGTTGCCGAGGATAGGCAATGTCTGGCGCCTTTCAACTACCCCCGAGACCGCCCCAAGGGCTGGCAGCAGCGCTGATCGGGATATCTCAATGTTCATGCCCGAATTCTCCTTACTCATTTTTATTCAAGGGCATCCGGAAAATCCAGGTTGCCAGTGCGCTACGGGGATGCATCGCCGTTGTTCCATCACCGCAATGATCCAAAAAACGCGCCAAGCGAAAACGGCCTCTTTGCTCAGATAGGGGCGAGTTCAATATGGCTTATCGACCGCGGCGCGAAAAACCGAAATGTGTTGAGCAATATCTACTGTGCATCGAAGCGAGTCTGGTCAAGACGTCAAGGTTCTCAGGAGATTCTTATAGTCCTCTTCAACCAAGGAATCACTCTCGCGCAGCGATGCGATCTTGCGCGTCGCGTGAATCACCGTGCTGTGATCTCTTCCACCGAAGGCACTTCCAATCTCAGGGAGGCTATGCTTGGTCAACTCCTTCGCCAGAGCCATCGCCATCTGACGCGGCCGCGCGATTGTCCGAGTGCGTTTGGCCGACAGCAAATCCCCGACCCGGATCTTGAAATAGTTCGCGACAGTCTTTTGGATATTATCGATCGTGACTTGCTTATCCTGTGCCACCAGCATGTCTCTCAGCACAGTTCGGGCAAACTCCATGTTGATAGGCGCACCAGTAAACTGTGCATTGGCGGCGAGTCGCCGCAGTGCCCCCTCGAGTTCCCGGATATTGGAACGCATCCTCTTGGCGACAAAAAAAGCAACGTCTTCCGGCAGATCCAACCGCAACAGCGCCGCCTTGCTGTGCAGGATCGCCACCCGCGTCTCCAGGTCCGGTGGCTCTATCGCAACCGTCAGGCCCCAGCCGAAACGCGATTTCAACCGCTCCTCGAGCCCTGCCACTTCCTTCGGGAATCGATCGCTCGACAATACGATCTGCTGGCGCGTCTCGAACAACGCATTGAAGGTATGAAAAAACTCCTCCTGGGAGCGATCCTTGTTGCCGAAGAACTGAACGTCATCGATCAGCAACGCGTTCACCCGCCGATAACGCTTCTTGAACTCATCGATTTTATTGTGTTGCAGTGAGCGGATCATGTCCGACACAAACCGCTCGGAATGCACGTAGACCACGAGCGCATCGGGATTGGATTCGAGGATCGTGTTACCGACGGCATGCATCAGATGCGTCTTCCCGAGACCAACACCGCCGTAGAGGAATAGCGGGTTGTACTCGCTGCCCGGATTGCGGCCAATCTGCATCGACGCCGCACGCGCAATCTGATTCGACTTTCCCTCCACGAATGTCTCGAAGGAGAAGTCCGGGTTTAAATTCCCGTCAAGCCGGCGTCTTGCCACAGCTTCGCCTGTGCATGCCACGGGCGTCCCGTCTAGGTCGCGCATGCCGCCAATCCCGGCCCTCCCGAAAGACCTGGCCGTTCCGCGCCCGACGCCCAACCCTCCTTTCGACGTAACCTCAGGTTTCGGGGCCAGGGAGCCGATCTCGAAGCTGATCTGGTGGATCCGGCCACCGCTAACCTGAGCACAGAGGGTGGTGATCCGTTGCTCATAATGCTGCTGCACCCAGTCCTTGACAAACCGATTGGGTGCATAGAGCCGCATGCACTCCCCTTGGTCTTGGGCCTGCAACGGCAGTATCCATGTGTTGAACTCCGCAGACGTCAGATCCTCCCGCAGCAACCCCGAACACTCCCCC
>JBATTL010000681.1:0-3000 GCA_049670525.1 Thiohalocapsa sp.
TTCCTGAGTCCCCCGCTCGTCAAGGTCCTTTACGGAAAGCAAGCGATCGGCGAGGTGCATCAAACCACGTTCATCGTTAAAGAGGATGCTCTGTCTGTTCTAACGCTGGGAGGGCGTTCCTGGCAAACCAAGTACATCGATTGGCCCAGGCGCACGGCCTACGTGGAGCCAACCGAACTTCGCGGAAGATCACAGTGGTTGAGTTCCGGACAGCCGCTGCATTTCCAGCTCTGCCAAGCTGTGGCCCGCGTGCTTGCGCGCGAGGATGCGCCGGTTGCCTTCTCCAAGCGGGCGGCGGAGTTCATGGAGACCCTGCGTGAGGAGCACGACTGGGTGGAAGCGGGCAAGACATTCCTTATCTCCTACGACGATCAGTCTGTCGTGTGGTGGACGTTCGCCGGAAGACTCGTCAACGCAGCGATCGCCGAGGCCCTGTCCGGGGAAGCGAGCAAGGTCGTATCGGACAATCTGTCGGTCGGCTTTACCGGTGCCGCAGGCATGGCGTCGATAAAGGCGGCGATTTCCATTCTCGCCCTCGATGATTTCGTAGGACTAGCGATTCCGCTGGATGCCGAGTTCATCGATGAACTGAAGTTTGGGGAGTGCCTGCCTCAGAGCATCAGGGAACGCGAGTTGGCCGCTCGTTACGATGTTTCGGCGGAGTACAAACAGATAGCGGGTTATGCAATGCATTCGATTTTGATAAGAACGGAATAGTGAAGTCTTTGATGACTTCGTTGGCAACGACTTGACTATCCTTGTCTTCCCAGACGCCTGCGGACACCGCCACTTCCTGGATTGCTCGAAGTGTCGGACAGCGTCTGTCTGGGGGTGTCTGTCTGCGGGTGTCTGTCTGCGGGTTCTGGCTGCGGGTGTCTGTCTGCGGGTTCTGGCTGCCGCACCGGGCGTTCCCCAGTGAGACATCCGCGAGGCGTCGAGCCGAATCGCATCAGTGCATCGTCCGACGGTGACATATACTTACCCTAGAGGCGTTTTCCGCGGGCGGCCGGATAGTCGCAAACGCGCAGCACGGCGTATCCCCACATAACTGAGCGACGGAGGTGAACAGCATGAGCGTTCAATCAGCGAAGGGTAAGATGAAGGAAACAGCCGGAAAACTGACGGGCGACAAGGGAATGGAGGCTGAAGGCTTGTTCGAGCAAGGCATTGCGGCACTCAAGAAGCCGGTCCTGTACGTCGTCGACTTGGTCGGTAAGGGGATCAATACCGTGACCAATGCTGTCGTCGACGTCTATAACAGCGCCAAGAAAACGATCAGCAAGTGATTGTAGGACGTTGCGGTCGTCAGCAACCCGGTATCGGTATCAACTGCGGATGCGACATCGCCGTGTTAAGTGCGGATAGGCCAGCCGCCGCACGGTGTGCGTCGTACAGGCAGTTCTGCTCCACCACGCGGTGAGGCGGCGTCGAAGGGAGTTTGCTACCGCGATTGAGTTGCTGCTTGCTGCTCGCTACCTTCAACCGACGCCAGTGCGGTCATGCATATCCCTGTGCATTCAGATCATGACGAATTCCTTACCTGGCCGCGGCAGGAACCGGAGCGGCGGGGCTGTCGGGGAGCGGCATACGGGTAGCCGCCGCCGTAGTAGGAAGCGCCGTATCCGCCGCACGGGCCACCCCAGCCACCCGAAGGGCCGCAGCCGGAGTAATCGCGAGAGCGGTCTTACCCGCGACCCCAACCACGTCCGCGACCGGACATGTTCATGTTGACGTCACCATAGCCGTCGCCGAACATGTCGCTCTCAGTCGCTTAGGCGACCAAGAACGGCGAGCCATCTTTGGGCCGCACGCGAAACGCTTGTGACCGAAGACGAGGGTCCGAACCGGACACCCTTAAGCCCCGCATCAAAACAGCTTCTGCTCACCGAGCTCCTGTCCGGCAAGACCTTCGCGCAGGACGCGAGCATAGAAGTCTTCGAGGGTCTCGTTCCCGTAGCTCGGTGTGGCCTCCGCATCGTAGTCCTGCGCGGACTCGTCCCACAGCAGCATCGATTCGGTAGCGTAGTAACGGCCGATGCGCGCAAACTCCGCCTTGGCTTGGAGCGACGGCATGATACGCGACAGCGGCGCGAGCACGGCGATGGCCGCGTCGAATAGCTTGGGCGAGATGCGCCGGATGCGCGTCGGTCGACCCGCTAGCGTGCACAGAAGCTCGCCCTGCTCCCGCGGAGTGATCGCGGGCCCCGGGCCGCCTATCGGCAAGATCCGGTTCGCCAGGGCTGGATCTTCGAGGCAGTCGACGAGGAAGCTTGCGAGATCTGCTTCGCTGATCGGTTTGCAGGCGGTTGAGCACCCGTCACCGAAGACGAGAAATGGCCGACCCGCCTGAATGCGATTGATCTGGCCCGCGAGCGACTTGAAGAATGCCGTCGGGCGGACGATGGAGTACGTAATCCCTGATTCCTTCAATACCGCCTCGAAAGCGAGCTTGGCATGCTGGAACGCGAGGCGCGGACGCTGCACACAGATTGCCGACAGCAGCACAAAGTGGTTCGCGCCGCCGCGTCGCGCGGCATCGAGGAGGTTTCGGTTCGCTTCGAAGTCGACGCGCCAGGCATCCTCGGGTGCGCCGCTGCGGGAGGCGATGCAGGAAATCACGCCGTCGATGGGCTCGCCATCGAGCACGGCCCCGAGTTGCGCGGAATCGGTGACCGAGGCAGCGCGTACGTCGCAGCCCGGGAGCTGCGCCCGCAGTTCCTCGAGGTCTCGCGCCGTCTTACCGGCGGCGGTCTCCCGCACGACTGTGACGACCTCGTAGTCTCGGCCCACGAGTTCGCGTGCCACGAAGCGTCCGATGTAGCCCGTCGCCCCGGCGAGTAGCACGCGCTTCACCGAAGTCTGCCCGTTCTCGGGTGCGTCCAAATTTTACCTCCCTATGTAACAGCTGCCACCGGTTGAAGACCAATGGCAGAGCGCATCTCAATCATGATCGGTCGCCTGCCGACAATGCACGGCCCACAGGATCGACGGCGACCACAG
>JBATTL010000682.1:0-8162 GCA_049670525.1 Thiohalocapsa sp.
CCGCCTGATGAGCTGATGCGCTTTCTCTTGGACCTGTAACTATGTAGAGCCCCGATTGCGCCGATGCTCAGCAGCACCGGCATTGGCGCGACAACTCTACATAAATGCAACCTCTACATAACGGCCAGGTCCGGACACTGGGCCGCCGCCCCTGAGCGGCAGCTAGAGCCGCATTGCGGTCACTGTCGTCCCTGATCGCGAACAGGTGGAAACGACCCGTTTCTAGCGCTCGACCCGCGTCGCCGAACGTCTGCGGCGTCCCACGAGCGGACATCGAAGTACCGTGAGTCGGGCACTTGACGTTAAACCGAGATCGGATCCGCAAGAGCGTGAGGGCGGTTCGGTCTCGGACGCAACGCCGCCAATCCCTGACAATCAGAAAAGCTGCCGCCGTCGTGTTCGATGGCTCAAGTCTGCGGCAGGCAGACTCCAGCATTCAGCACCACACGACTCAAGTCGATCTTTTCGCCGAGGACTAACTCACGTATTTCGCATTCGTTGACCCCCGGCGGGAAACCGAAGCTGTTGCCAGTTACGGTCACGCCGGGTGAGTCGTAGAGCCCTTACCGCTGGCAACGAGCTGGACGGACAAGGCTCCCGCCTGTGCCTCGAGAGCCAAGCCGTCAACCCGCGCATCAAGGGCCTCAATGGCCATCTCGCCGCTTGGGCCCTTGGCCTCACTGGCTCCCAGTGCGTTGCTTCCGGCCATCTCCAGCCGCAGCAACCCGTCTCCGGCGGTGACGAACAGGCGCTCGAGCAAACCCCGGGTCTGCTTGATCCTAAGGCTGCGCTGCTGCGCTGAGATCAGCATGCCGTCGAGATCGATCGCGGCCTTCAAGTCGAGGTCCGCTCTGCCGTCTTCCGAGCGCAGCGCGAAGCGCTCGCCCCGAGCGCTCAGACGGCCGATACTGACTTCCGAGGCGGGGACCCGGATCAGCTTGCCGGTCAGGCCGCCCAATCCGGTGTCGAGCGTCGACAGGGTGCCTGTTGCGGACAGGGACTGCAAACTGACCAGCAGTTCCAGCAGTATGTCCACGGAGATGTCGATCGGACCGGACAACGAGAGATTGTTCAGATCGATATCCGGCCGTCCGGCGAAATCGAGCGTGCCGTCTTGCGCTAAGGTTGCCTCGATGGCTTGCACGGCCAAAGTCCCGGCAGTGGAGACCCGCGTCTGCTCACCGATCGAGGCGCTGACCGGTCCGAGGTCGATGGCGACGTCTCCCCGCAGCGTTCGGTCGTCGGATTCGCTCGACCTGAGGTGAAGCTCCAGCTCGACGCGGGCCTGCTCGGCCGCGAGCGCGAAGACGCCTGAGCGGGCGTAGTCGAGGCCGATGATGTCGATGCTGCCCGCGATCTGCGCGTCCAGGCGCCCCACCTTAGAGATCGTCACCTGATACTTGAGCTGGGCGTCATAGGTTCCATCGCGTCGATCCAAGCCCCAGGGCCCGGTGAAGCGGACCAGCTTGGGCAGGTCCGCCTGTTGCGTGCGCGAGTCGATGGCGAGCGTGATGGTATCGGCGAACGGTCGCACTTCACCGGACCAGTTCAGCTGGATATCGTTGACCCGCGCCGCGAGCGCGAAACGCCCCGGCTGATCCGGGTCCCAGGCACGGAAATCCGTCATCGCCAGGCGCTCGACGTCGACCTCCAGGTCTCCGCCGTCGCTGTTCTGGAAGATCAACTTGGCATCGCGCAGCTCGAGGGCATCAACTCCGGCGGTCCAAACGCCGGATGAATCGTCGGCTTGTTCGTCGGGTCGAAGGGGCTCATCCGCGGGCGTAAGCAGGTCATCGAGCGCGATGCCGTTCAGGTCGAGTATGCCGTCGGCTCCGCGCGTGACCAGGATCTCGATCCCGCTGATCCCCAGCCGCTGGATAGAGATCCTGCGTTTGAGCAGGGGGTTGAAACGCAGGGTCAGGTCGAGTTCCCCCACGCGGCCGGGAACCGATGTCTGCTGCCCGAACTGGACGGGACCGAGCCGAAGCTCCCGCGTCCATGGCACGATCTCGAGCGTCTCGAGTCCGGCGTAGTCGATGCCGAGTTCCTTGAGCTCGGCCCCCAGCAGGTAGCGCACCACTTGGCTCGGTGCAAACGAGACGGCGAGGCCCAGAATCAGCACGAGGACGGCACCGGCGATGCCGAATTTCACCAGGCGACGCGTTCCCATCGCTATTTCCGCCCGCCCTCCGCTGGCGGTGTTGCTGGGGCGGCATACCACTGCTCCTTCGCCACTAGCTTCGGCTCGGGCGGATCGGCGATATACGACGGTGTCATGATGGCCACCCCGTATTCGTTGAAGACATCGAGAACATTACGATGCAGCGCCGAGTAGATCTGCGCCATGTTGTTGGCGTCGTTGCAGTGGGCGTTGATCTCGTAGGTGACGGCGAAGTCGCCGAGCGCCTGTTGCAGGACGAAGGGCTTGGGCTTGGCCAGCAGACCGCTGGTGCGGCTGGCGGCCTCCTTCAACATGGCCTCCACCTGGCGCCAGGGCGTCTCGTAGCCGATGCCCACCGTGGTATGCAGGATCAGGCCCTGTTCGCGCGCACGGGTCGAGTAGTTGATGACCTCGCCATTCAACACGGCCGTGTTCGGGAGCACGATCTCCTCGTTCTTCGGCGACCGCAGCCGTGTGGTCAGTACCCGTAGCTCGGTGACATTGCCGACCGTGTCGCCGATCTTGATCCGGTCGCCGATCTTGAACGGGCGCCGGTAGAGCAGGCTGTAGCCGGCGATGATGTTGCCGATGATGGACTGGGAGCCGAGCGAGATGATCAAACCGGCCAGCACCGAGATGCCCTTGAAGGCCGCGGAGTCCGAGCCCGGTATGTACGGATAGGCCATGACGATGGCGAACAGGATGATGACCAGCCGGACCAGGCGATAGCTCGGCAGCGCAAGCTCCCGGTCCAGGGACGCGAGCTTGATGGCCCCGTTGTCGATGGCGTGGAAGAAGGCATAGACCGTTCTCAGTATGTAACGGGTGATGAAAAACAGGATCAGCAGCCGGATCAGGTTCGGTATGGCAGCGAGCAGGCCGAGGCCGATCTCTTGCAGTGGGGTCAGGACAAGCCCGAACAGCCAATCCGCCGACTCTCGGGTCCAGGGGAACAGGCCGAGCACGAACTGCATGCTGACATAGATGGTCAGGGCCACCAGGGCAAAGAAGGCGATCTTGGTCAGCGTGCGCAGCAACGCCGCCAGGTTGCGCGAGCGGATCAGCCGGGCGGACTTCTGCTCCAAGGTCTTGATCTGCTCCTGCAGCCGCCGGTCCAACAGCTTGGCCAGGGCACGCGAGGCCCTCGCGAACGCGAAGATCAGCACCGCAGCGAGCAATACCGCCGCCACGGCGTAGGCGGTCTTCTTGAGTAACACCTCCGGGCTGCGCTCGGCCCGATAAGCAGCGATCACCTCTTGGATGCGGCCCTGCCTGTCCTCCGCCAGCAGATCTCGGCTCAGGCCCTCGATCTCGGCATCCGCGTCGAAGATGTCGAGCAGCAGGCGCTCGCCTGCCAGCAACAAGGTACGGTCCTCCGCGGCCTCGATGGTCACCGCATCGGTCGGCAATCGTGCGTCTTGCGCCGCCTCGATGATGCGCTGCTTGATCTCGGCGGCACGTCGCGCGGCCGGGAATGAGTCCGAGCCGCGCACCTTCATGACCAGGAGGCCGTCGACGACGACGGCCGCGAGTTCGACGGGCTCGTTCGATGTGGTGGTCCGCTCTGTTGCCTTGACCTCAGCCTTCGCATCAGCCGCCTCGTCGGCCGCGACGGCAAGGCAGGTGATGGACAATAGGACAGCCAGCGCCGCGACGATCAAGCGCTGGAAATGTCGTCTACAAGCCGGCTCTTCAGTGCGCATGGCGGGTTGCCTCTCTCGGGACTGCTTTCGGGCATGGCGCCCAACGGTTTTGGTGTCGGTGCGAATAATGGGTCATCGGCCGGCAGCATCACTTGCTGCCGTGGGCCCGGGATCGGGCGGGCCGGCCAGGGCAGCCGCGCCGGCGATATCCAGGTGCAAGTCGCGCTGCGGATAGGGGATGGTAATCCCCGCTGCATCGAAACGGACCTTCACGTCGGCCAGCAGGCCGCGATAGACCGTCAGGTAGTCGGTGGTTCGGGTCCAGGCGCCACAGAGGAGCTCGATGGCGCTGTCGGCCAAGGCCGTGACGGCAATGGTCGGCTCGGGATCATCGAGCGTCAGCGGATGCTCCACGACGGCCTCCTTAAGTACCCGGATCGCGCGCTGGATGTCGTCGCCGTAACCGATGGAGACGACCAGATCCACACGCCGGGTGTCGCGGGCCGTCCGGTTGGTGATCACGCCCTCCCAAACCTGCTGATTCGGGATCACGATCACCTGATTGTCTGGGGTGGCGATGGTGGTGGCGACGATACTGACCGCTTCGACGGTCCCCGCGGTGCCGCCGATATCGACATAGTCTCCCTCGTCGAAGGGCCGGTTGATCATGATCATCAGGCCCTTGGCGAAGTTGCCCAGGGTGTCCTGAAGCGCCAGGCCGATGATCACGGACGCCCCGCCGAACAGCGCGAGCAGCGGTGTGCCCTGGACGCCCAGCAGAGCCAGGACCACGGGCAGGCCGACCGCCAGCACCACCCAGAACACGAGCCCGGCGAGGAAGGTCCGGAGCAGGTTCGAAATCCTCGGCAGCCCGCGCAGATGCCGCTTGGCGAGCCCACGAATGATGCGGGCGAGCACCACGAGCCCGTAGAGAGAGGCTAAGGCGATCAGCAGCTTTGTTGCCAGCGCAATGCCGCCGTCTACGTCCAGGGACCAGGCGCCGATCGCCGCCACGACCGTCCGGAGATCCGAGACCTGGATGCTCTTGTCGATCACCGCGTCGACATAGGATCGGTACTCACCGACGACCTCTTGCGGTGCGCCCTTCGCTTCCAAACCATCCAGCACCAACAGGAACCGATCGACCAGAACCCGGCGCTCCTCGGCGAGTTGGGCCATGCGGGAGCGGTTCTGCTCCTCCGCATTACCGTCGGAACGCGCAAGCGCGATCTGCGCCGCCACGACCTCCTCGGACTTGGCCTTGACGATCGCCTGCCACCGCAGCGCCAATTCGGCGAGCTCGGAGCGGGTCAAGGGCACCAACCGAATCTCCAACTCGGCGGGCTCGATGGCGGGATTCAGCGTCTCGGGCGGCAGCTGGATCGCCGCGGCATCCCTGCCATGCTTTACAGCACGCGACGCGGTGCCATCGGCCGTTGGGGCGGACGCCGGATCCGCAGTTCCAGACTGCAGCGGCTGTTCGCCCCAGACAGCGCTCGCCGGCATTAGCAATACGGCAGCGACGACACCCGCGAAGATCAAAACAGGCCCTTACCGGTCGCGAAGTAGAGCAGCGCATCGGCGACCAACGCCAAACCCGCCAGGCCCAGCAGGACGGGCATCAGCACAGCGCTCGCCCGATCCAGCGTCGCGTTGATCTTCTGCAACAGCGGGCGGGCACGCTCGCCGAGGGTCGTGACCAGGATCGGGACGATCAGGAAGGGCAGCGCGTAGACCAGGTTGTACGCCACCAGCAGCACCAGGCTGTCGCCGGTGGACAGGTTTGCCTTGAGGACCTGGTCGATGGCGGCGAAGTACGGCAGCGCGAAGGGGATGCCGATGAAGTTGATCACGGCGCCCATCCCGAAGGCCGATAGGGGCGTCATCGAGCCGCTTTCTTCCGGCCGCTTCGCCTCCGGCTTCTTGGCCGCCAGCAACGCGACCCACAGCAGCAGCAGACCCAAGACGAGGGCGATGAGATAGTCGATGGTGCTTGGGTTGGCCAGGTAGCGGGTGATCGTTTCCAGGCCCAGCGCAATGACAATGCCGGCCCCGAAGTAGGCCGCCGTATGCCCAAGCAGCATCGCCGAGCTGGTCAACACGGGCCGCGGCGTCCCCACCGCATACACCATGAACGCGAAGAGCACCGGGTTCAGGACATCGGCGATCAGAAATGGGATGAGAATCCCGAGGGTCTCGATCATTGGCTCAACCTAGCTCGGTGGGTTTCAACGTCGCGCTCTATTGTAGTAACGTATCTACAAATTTATCTGCTGGAGCTGCCGGACTGATGACCAATTTGACCAGCCGCGAATTTAACCAGGAGACCGGCAAGGCCAAACGCGCCGCGGACCTTGGACCGGTATTCATCACTGATCGCGGTCGACCGAGCCATGTGCTGTTGTCCATTGCCGACTACCGTAGGCTCTCTGGCACAGACCTCAACATCGCTGACCTATTGGCCATGCCGGGCGTTGAAGACATCGATTTCGAGCCACCAAGGCTGCCCGACTTGGCAGGCAAAGCCGATCTGGCCTGATGTACCTGCTCGACACCAACGTCGTCTCGGAACTGCGCAAGGTGCGGTCCGGCAAGGCCCATGCGAGCGTCGCTCGATGGGCCGAGCAGACCCGAACCAGCGAGCTGTTCATCTCCGTCGTCAGTGTGCAGGAACTCGAGATCGGTGTCTTGCTGAAGGAGCGCAAGGACGAGGCACAGGGACGCCTGTTGCGGACCTGGCTCGACCAGCATGTCCTCCCGGCCTTCGCCGACCGCATCCTACCCGTCGATACCGCCGTGGCACGCATGAGTGCGAAGCTCCATGTACCCGACCCGCGCCCGGTCCGCGACACGCTGATCGCCGCAACGGCGCTGGTCCACGGGCTGACGGCGGTCACCCGGAACCTTGCCGACTTCTCGCCAACCGGCGTATCGACACTCGATCCCTGGTCGGTCTGATTGTTCGCACCGTCCAGGTAGGCGCCGGTCGCATCGCGGGGTGTGTAGAAATAGAGTGATCCGGGTCCGACCTGCCGCCGCCCGATGCCGGCCGAGGTGCCCCAGGCCATGAAGAAGTAGTGGTCGTTGGCCAGGAGATTGCGGTAGTTCGCCGTCCCGAAGTCCTTGGTTTCGGGGTCCAAGGGTCCGGCCAGCGGAATCCAGCCCCAATTCCGGTCATCCCAGATCAGCCGCGCGGGGCGCGGATTGGCGAAGAAGGCCACATTCATCTCCGACCAGCCGGTCCGGGCGGCTTCCAGCAGAAGCGCCTCTGTGCGGGCGTCGGGCTCGAAGGGCTCTCCCTTGCGGATGCCGATGGCCTCGAGCAGGCCCAGCATGAATCGGCGTTCGTCCTGAACGGTCTCCTCATCGACGACCGCGTGCAGTTGCCGCCAGTAGTCCAGGGTCTTTTCCCATGCCAGCATCGGCAGCGGCGCCGGGTTGCCCCGCACGTCGACGATCTCATAGCTGGATTCGTCGCCCGACTGCCCGAGCGGGTAGACCTTCGGCTGTCGGGCGAGCTTGACCGCCTCGTCGTGATCCCCGGTTTGCACGACGACGCGCATCGCCAGGACCGGCTGCCTCTATTTCGGGAACAGAAACTGCCAGGTGAAGCTGACCTGCCAATCCGGGGCGCCATTCGGCCGGACGACGTTGTAATAGGCCTCCAGCCGCGAGTTGATGGCCTGGTTACCGAGCTTGAAGATGCGCCCGACACCGCCGCCGACGGGCACGGTCCATTGGTTGCCGGAATCGGCCCGCCAGTTGGCGGTCAGCACCGAGTCCGAGATCAGGAACCAGCCCTTGTCGAGGTTGTAATCGACGAAGGGCTCCAGCAGAAACTGGCTGACCTCGCTGCGGTTGGAATCGCCGGTGAAGGACCAGAGTTGGCGCATCAGCACGCCCATGGAGCCCCACTTGGGCTGGGTCAGGAAGACCGCTGTAGGGCCGGCACTCCACTTGCCGCTGCCCAGCTGCCGATCGGTGGCGGTGGGCATGGTGATCGACGGTCCGACGCCCCAGATCAGCTTGCCGGTCTTCACCGGCGACAGAAACAACGAGTAATTGATGTCGCCGAGCCCGGTGGCGCCCTTGCCAGGCACCGGGTTAGGCAGGCTCGGGATGCCCGTGACCTGGCCCGGTGTGTCGATCACCGGTGCGATGATGCGGTTGACCAGGTTCCAATCGCCGACGGTGACGGGCAGCACTGGCTGGATATTGAGAAAGCTCGCCTCGCCATTCTCCGCGCCGTAGTCGAACTGGAACTTGAACGGCAGGCTGTAGAGCGAGCTGATGGGGTTCTGCACGGCGGAGCGCAAGTCATCGCCCTGCACCTGCGCCGCAAGCATGGTAGTGAGCAG
>JBATTL010000683.1:0-9473 GCA_049670525.1 Thiohalocapsa sp.
CCAAGATCGTACTAAGCCTACGCGCCCTGACCCAAACGGCCGGACGATGGGCGCAGTTCTGGGAGAAAATCGACCAATTCGGCGCTGAATGCTACGGTTGATCACATCATAACAAGGCCGCACTCCCAGCGTTTTAGCCAGCTGTCGGTCACGGTCGCGAAGGACTGGCCCGCGGGATAGCCGCCGATCCGGACCTCGTTACCGGTGACTTCGAGTTCGCCATCGCCGGGCGGCATCGCCAAGGTTACGCGGCATGGTTACGCGGCATGGTCAGGTCGCGCAGTCTCCAGTGTCACCGTGTTTGACGGTGATGGAATTCGAGCCCGATACATCCTCGGCAGATGCTCCGCCAAAAAGGACGGTTAGGAACGCAACGGTGGCAATCAGCGACTTGTGCACGGGTATGTCCTCATTGACTGGTTGGCTCGATGATATTAGGCGATCGCCGGAGAACTGAGGTACCGGAGTGGAGGGGTGTTGGCCTTCTTTGTTCGCCTTATGGGGAGTACCCGCGGGAGCGTGGCCATGGCCTGTGGGCCGACGCCCAAGACGGAACCGCCTGAGTCTATGTCGTCGCCCAATCGTGCGCCCATATTCGCAGGGCATTGCGCAATCCGGTCCGCTCGAACTGATGTCGACCCACACCCTGACGCGACACCCGTGCGAGCATCAAGTCGATCTGTTGCTCGGCCTGGCGCCAGTCCTGACGCTCGCCGCCGGGGCCGAATCCGCGGCGCTCGGCGAGAAAGTAGGCAGCGACCGCGACCATCCGATCGCGCTCAGTGCGGCTGGGAGCGAAGGCGACATCGTCAGGAGCGATCTCGGACATACGTTAGCGGGGCCGTGGCTCGGTCGTGAGGTATTGTGATGCTTCGACATTATGCCAAGTTCTGCGCGCTCGCGCCGATTTGTAGCCGGTATTCCAACCAAGCGAGACCCGCAATTATCGGCCGGAGATGAAGCCCGACCACGCCTCGCGTTACTATGCGTTGCGACAGATGCTTGCGGGCTCTTTCCCCGGAGTGCCGCGCATGTCGACGAGGCTTTGCGAGCCGTGAAAAGAATCACCCGACCATCCCCAGAGGACGACACCCCATGAATAAACCGCAGCCGTCGTTGTCGGAACGGCTCCGTCCCCTACTCAAGGCGCTGGCCGTGATCTGGCATGCCCTGGGCGTCGCCGCACAAAAGACCTGGGTCGTGCTCAAGCGACTGCCCATTGCGTCTTATAGCTTTGGGCGCGCGATGGCGGATCCCCAGTACGCGCACATGCTGACAGATCTGTATGCCACGGGTCAGTCGTCGCTGGCCACATCGCCGACTGAGCAACCGCAACCGAAGCTGCCACCGGCCGCCGCGGCACGACTGCAGGACGCGCCGCCGGACTCGGCCATGGTGCTCTTGGGCCTGCTACAGAAGGAAGGACGCTTCCTGGACTTCCTGCAGGAAGACATCACGAGTTACTCAGACCTGGAGATTGGCACTGCCGCGCGCGTCGTGCATCAGGGCTGCCAGCGCGTCCTGAGCGAGTACCTCAGCATTGCGCCGGTGCGCGATGAGTCCGAGGGGAGCCGCGTCACGCTGAGTAAGGGTTTCGATCCCGCGGCCGTCCGGCCGACAGGCCATGTCGTCGGAGAGCCCCCATTTACCGGCGTTCTTGTGCACCGGGGTTGGCGTGCCGTCGACGTGCGCTTGCCCAAGGTGGCCAGCAGCCGTGATGTACGTATTCTGGCGGCCGCGGAGGTGGAATTGTGAGTGGTTCGCGATTCTCTATCGGCATCGATCTTGGCACCACGCATACCGCTCTGTCCTTTGTCGAGATCGCCAGGTGCGACGGCGAGGAGGTTGAGCAGCAGATGATGGGTATTCCGCAGCTAGTCGACCCCGGCTCTGTGGAGGAGCGCTCGATGCTGCCGTCATTCATCTATCTTCCGCACCCGGATGAACTCAAGGCAGGCGACCTGAGCCTTCCCTGGCCCAGCGAGTCCGGTCGCGTGCTCGGCGAATTGGCGCGCAAGCAGGGTGCGAGCACGCCCATCCGGCTGGTCTCGAGCGCCAAGAGCTGGTTGTGTCATCCGGATGTGGACCGAAAGGCGCCGATCCTTCCGCCGGAGGTGCCGGATGAGATTCCCCAGGTGTCGCCGTTCGACGCCAGCATTGGCTATCTCACGCACCTGCGTGAGGCCTGGAACGGGTTGCATGGACACGATCTGCTCGGCCAGCAGGAGGTCACGGTGACGGTACCGGCCTCGTTCGATCCCGCCGCCCGTGAGTTGACCGCCGAGGCCGCCCGGGCCGTCGGAATCGAGCACCTCGTGCTGTTGGAGGAGCCCCAGGCGGCCCTGTACAGCTGGGTCAACGACAGCCGAGGGCGTTGGCGGCACGAGGTCAAGATCGGTGACATCATCCTGGTCGTCGATGTCGGTGGCGGCACGACGGACCTGTCGTTGATCGCAGTCACGGAACAGGACGGCGCGTTGGAACTGACCCGGGTCGCCGTCGGCGAGCACATCCTGCTCGGCGGCGACAACATGGACCTGACTCTCGCCCACCTGGTTAAACAAAAACTCAAGGCTAGCGGTGTTGACCTCGACCGTTGGCAACTTCAGGCGTTGACCCACGGCTGTCGGCACGCGAAGGAATCACTGCTTGCGGACAAGGAGTCGGAAGCGGTGCCGCTCGTGGTGCCGAGTCGCGGCGCCAAGCTCATTGGCGGCAGCATTCGTACCGAGCTGACGCGCGCTGAGGTCGAGGCGACGCTGATCGACGGTTTCTTCCCTGAGGTCAAGGTCTCCGACCGCCCGGCCCAGCGCCCCCGTGGGGCCTTGACCAAGGTCGGACTGCCGTTCGCTCAGGATCCGGCAGTGACCCGCCACCTGGCGGCGTTTCTTGGCAAACAGGCGGGGGCGACCGCGGATTTGGAGGGTTTCGTCGAGCATGCGCACTGGGCGACCTTTCTGCATCCCACCGCGGTTCTGTTCAACGGCGGTGTATTCAATGCGCAAGCGTTGCGCGAACGTGTGTTGAACGTCCTGAACCAATGGCTCGGTACCGAGGACGCACCGCCCGCAAGGCTGTTGCAGGCACAGGATCTGGATTTGGCAGTCGCGCGCGGCGCGGCATTCTACTCGTACGTGCGCAAGCACGGCGGTATCCGTATCCGGGGTGGCACCTCGCATTCGTACTACGTGGGCGTTGAACGGAGCATGCCCGCGATCCCCGGGATGGAACCGGAGCTTCAGGCCCTGTGTGTTGTGCCCTTTGGTCTCGAGGAAGGCTCGGAGCCCGTTTCCGCGCCGCAGGAGTTCGGACTAGTCGTCGGTGAGCCCGTGCGGTTTCGGTTCTTTGGCTCCAGCGTGCGTCGCGACGATCTGGTTGGCGACATCCTCGAAGACTGGTCCGACGACGAAGTCGAGGAATTGGAGGAGATTCAGACCAACCTGCCCGCCGACGGGCGTAAGAAAGGCGAGGTCGTGCCCGTACGGCTGCAGGCATCGGTATCGGAGGTGGGCACACTGGACCTCACCGCGATTCCGCTAACGGGCGACCAGCAGGAATGGAAGGTCTCCTTCAATACCCGCGGGTCGAAGTCCGACCTGGCGTAGGGACGTCTTGCGGCGGCGTGTGCTGAGGCGGTGCCATCGATGCGCCTCAGAAGAGTCAGCGCCGCGCTGCTGCTGCGCTCTCTACCTGTTCCTCCGGGCGTTGGTGTATTGGGCGTGGGAATCAGAGTCCGGCATGAACCTGCCCAATCGCCCCTCGGCAAGGTCCAAGTGCGTTCCCCTGGCTTGATCGACTCTTGAGCGTGGCGACGTTGATGCCGATATGTCAGGCTCCGCCCTGCGCGCGCTCCCGCTGATCCACGGCATCGAACATAGCCAACAGTCCATGATCCTCCGCCAGTTTATGGGCGAGGATGTAGCCGGTCGCCGACCAAACTTGGTTCAGGTGCGCTCGGCGCCCCACGAGATTTCCGCGCCGGCCGTCGTAATACTCGGGCCAGTTCGCCTGAGGCAGGCTGCGATCTGCGACGTCGAGCGCGCGTTGAGCGAGATCGCAGCGGCCGGTCTTCATGGCGGCGGCGGAGAAGGGCCACAACAACATCGGCCAATTGCCGCCGTTGTGATACGACCAAGCCACATTCTTGGGATCGCTTCCGGTCATTAGCACCCACTCTTTGTCGGTCACGGCTGGGTAGACCAGTTTGGCGGGCATGGTGCCGATCAGGTTTGCCCATCGCTCCTGATACAGGCGCATGATGTTTTGCGCGTCGTTCGGGCTGGTGATGCCGAACAGGATGGCGAGCAGGTTGCCGAGGGCGAAGTAACGAAAGTCCATTCGGCCCGGCCCGAGGTTGCCGACCAGGTAGCCGCCGCGCTCTGGCAGCCAGTCGACGACCCACTCGGGGATGGATTCCGGGTAGATGTTGAGCATGTTGACGCTGCCGCTGCCGAACTCCTCGGTGCGGTAGCGGTGGATCTCGTTGAGGCGCTCCTGGTCGAGCCAATAAAACATTTGCAGGTAGTTACGCAGCATGTTGGCGCGCTTGTCTGCCAGCTCGAGTAGCTCGTGTACGTTCGGCGTATCGCGTAGCAGGTCGATGGCACTGATCAGCATGCCGTAGAACAGGGCTTGTATTTCCAGCGGATGGCCGTGAACGCCCATGCGTCGGTCGATCATGAAGGAGCCGTCCGGCACCAGCAGAGTCGGGAAGACCTCAAAACCCTCGCGCAGGGTCAGATCCAGCAAACCGAGCAGCGCGCGCTGCACGTCGGGCTCGGAGGCGAGGGCGCGATCGCCGGTTCGGCGGCAGTAGATGCCGAGCAGCACCACCCACCACATCATGGCGTCCACCGGCGCAACGCGGCCGATGGCGTGGTCGCCGAAGTCCGCCCGGATCTGCTCTTTGCCCGACGCCCTGCGGCTGTGATGTACGCGGAAGCTGGCGGGCAGTACGGCCGGCTCCAACTGATGGCCGTGGATGCGCTTATGCTGGCTGCGCAGTTGCAGCACGGTGCGCAGGAAATTGCGCACGATATCAGGCTTGTCGTCGGCTAAGAAGACCAGCGCGGAGGGGACGAAGTCGCGGACGAAGCAGTCATGATAGTTCTCAGCGGCGACCTCGCCGCTTGAGACCGCGGCGACCGTACCGACGGGATCGCCGTTGTAGGTCATGATCGAGCGTTCGAGCAGCGCGTATGCGGACTCCATGGCTTCGCTGTTCATGACACGGACCCCATTGTTTAATTCGCGGGCGCGCGGCAGCGCCCTAATACGCTCGTCACGTTTGCCCGCAGCTTACGCGCAATCGGCGTTGACAGGTGAATGCGAACTCGGCCGTAAAAAGGGCCGACCCATCTGGTTGCCTGCCGCTAGTGCGCCATTCCGCCGGTGGACAGCGTCCGGGTCGATACGACGGTTAGTCGAGGAACTCGCCGATGATTCGGCTTGTGAGCGACAAAGCAGCGACCGTGGCACTCAGAAACACCCCTGCCAGCAGCCAGTGCCACCCGCGTGCGATGAGCCGCCTGAAGCGTTGCCAGCCACGTAGTTGCGGGCCCGGGACCGCGGGTACTGTCTCGAATGCTTGGACGAACACATAACCGCATAGGCACCATACCAGTGCGGCGATCGCGGGTAACAGCAGGTGGTCGCCGCTGTCTCCTGGCGCGAACAGAATCAGACCGCCGCAGAGGAGGACGAGCCCGAAGCCGACCGCGCCGAGCACCGGGGCCGCGGGGCGCATCCCGCGGGCGATGCGTGCGATGAGTTCGAGCATCGGGCTGGCTCCATCGGCGAAGTGTTTCGGGTTGCCCCGGGATCGGAGAGAGCCTGGGGGCAAATCAACCGTCGCCAATCCCTGCACCGATCACGCGGCCTTGCGATGCGGCCTACATGAACAGGGGGACAAAGGCGCTCAGTGTGCGGTCGCGGTACCTTGTGCCGTTGATCTGGCCGGCAATGCGGTCAGCGGAGGGGCGGTCGAGGTCATCGAGGACGAGTACGGCCGTGACTTTACTGGCGTCGCCTTCATTGTTCAGCGTCACATTTAGTTGTTCGACGCCCGCGTCGGTGAGCACCTTAGTGATTTCCTCGACGGTGACAGCTGGGGGGAGGTTGCCAATGATGATTTTCTGGGACAAGTTGGTTACCTAAGTTGGTCGTGATGAATCTGTCCGATCAGGGACTTGGCGTCGGTGCGCCATTGTCACTTCCAGAGTGATCAGTCGGGCAATCGTCGAAAGCCTCTCAACATCGCTTCTTCGACCCGCGCAGCGTCGATGCGGTAGACAGACATTGATCACACCGGTGCCGGCGCCGCAGACCGCGGCACGCATGAGTCCGTCATCGGCGCTACGTGCGCCGTGCACCGCAATGCCTGCGTCCGTGAGTTCGGATTGAGACCGCGTCAGTTCAACCTCCATTCTAACCGAACGCCGCCGGCCGCCAAGTGCCTGTTCCACGGGCGTCGACAGAGCGCTACTGCAACGAGTGCTTAAACCGGCGTCGGCGAAGTCGAGACCTTATGCAGCGACCGGCCGACGGTTGTTTAACCGCGTTGTCGGCACGATATCGTCGCCATCTGATTTGCATCAATCTCCTTATCCGCTATGCCCGCCGTGCACCTGAGCGCCCCCGACATCGACCCGAGCGAGATCGAGTACTTCGACAAGTTGGCTCATCGTTGGTGGGATGATCAGGGACCTTTCTGGCCTTTGCATCAACTCAATGCCTTTCGGCTTGATTATGTGCGCGAGCAACTCTGCCGGCTCTTCGATCGCGATCCGGCCGGTGAGCGGCCGTTGGCGGGGCTGCAAATCCTCGATATCGGTTGTGGAGGCGGTATTCTCAGCGAATCGGTGGCGCGCATGGGCGCCCAGGTCACGGGCACCGAGGTCACCGAAAAGAACATCCGTGTATCCCAGATTCATGCCGATTGGAGTGGGCTCGATATCGACTATCGGCTGGTCACCGCGGAGGATTTGGCCGCCAGCGGTGAGACCTTTGATGCGGTGCTGAACATGGAAGTGGTCGAGCACGTTGAACGCTTGCCGGACTTCCTGGCAAGCTGCGCGCGGCTGGTGCGCCCTGGCGGCGCCATGGTGCTATCCACGATCAACCGCACGCCAATCGCATGGCTGATGGCGATCGTTGGCGCCGAGTACGTCCTTGGCTGGCTACCCAAGGGAACTCACCGTTACCGGAAACTCGTGAAGCCGGACGAGTTGCGGTCGGGGCTCGGAGAGGCTTACGAACTGCTTCATCGCACCGGCGTTCGCGTGAACCCTTTCAACCGGGGGTTCTCGTTCAGCCGCTTCGAAGGCGTGAACTACATGATGCTGTTTCAGCGCAGGCAGGGGAACTGACTACGATGGGGATGCAAATCGCATTGTTCGGTGCGACCGGCGGTACCGGCTTGCAGGTTCTGGAGCAGGCCTTGGCTCGAGGCGATCGCATCCAGGCATTGGTGCGCGATCCCGCAAAGCTCGCCGCGCGCGACGGTTTGACCCTGATCGAAGGCGACGTATTGGATCAAGACGCGGTCAATCGTTGTGTGGAAGGCAGTGATGCCGTCATTTGTAGCCTCGGCAGCCATGGAAGCGCCTCGCCGGTCGAGGATCGTGGCACCGAGCGCATATTGACCGCGATGAAGACCCAAGATGTTCGCCGTCTGATTGCCGTGACGTCCATGGGCGTCGGTGACAGCATCGATCAAGTGGCCGCATTCTTTCGTGCCATCATGAAGCTGACGCTGAAGCGTGTCATGGAGGCCAAGGAGCGCCAAGAGCAGGCCATCATGGCCAGCGACCTAGACTGGACAATCGTTCGCCCCGGCGGACTGACCGATGGGCCGCGCACCGGCAACTATCAGTCTGGGTTGGAAAAATCTATCAAGGCCACCCGTGTGTCCCGAGCAGATGTCGCCGAGTTCGTCCTCAGTGAACTCACGGCAGGCGATTACATCAGCGCAACACCTGCGATCAGCTGACAGCTTGCCTGCAGTCGTCAGTCTCCACGAATCCTTTCCTGCCATCGGTTCGCGGCGGCCAGAATCGCATCCGGCTCCAGTGTCAAGGGTGTGCCGTCGCGAATGACCCGGCGGCCGGCTACCCAGACCTGGCAAACCTGATTGCTGCTGGCTGCATAGACCATCTGCGAGCAGGCGTGATAGAGCGGTTGGGTGTGCGGATTGCTCAGATCCAGGGCAACGATATCGGCGGCCTTGCCCGCTTCCAGCGAGCCGATTTCGGCGTCGATGCCCAGCGCCTTGGCGCCGTTGATGGTGGCCATGCGCAGCGCAGCCTCGGCTGGTAATGCCGACGCGGAGCTGGCGACACCCTTGGCCAATAGTGCAGCGGTGCGCATCTCGGCCAGCAGGTTGAGATCGTTGTTGCTGGCGGCACCGTCCGTGCCGAGGGCGACGTTGACGCCAGCGTCAAGCAATCGTGCCACTGGGCAGAAGCCGCTGGCGAGTTTGAGGTTGGACTCCGGACAGTGCACCACGTGACTGCCCGTCTCGGCGAGGCGCTCGATCTCGGCGTCTTCGAGCTGAGTCATGTGCACCGCGACCAACTGCGGGCCGAGCAGGCCGAGACGGTCAAGTCGCGCCATGGGCCGCTCGCCATGATCGCGCAGGGATTGCACGATCTCGTCATGGGTTTCGTGCAGATGGATGTGGACCGGGACTTCCAGTTCGTCCGCTAGCGTGCGAACGCGCTCCAGCGGCGATTCGGAGACGGCATAAGGGGAGTGGGGCGCGAACGCGGTGCGCACCAGACCGTGGCCGCGGTAGTGTTCGTGGAGTTCCAGGCCCCGGCGCAGATAGTCATCGGCGGACTCGGCGTAGCGGGTCGGGAAGTCGACCACGATCATGCCCGCCAGCACACGCATTCCGGCCTCGGCCACGACGCGCGCCGTGACGTCCGGATAGAAGTACATATCATTGAAGCAGGTTACGCCGCCCCGCAGCATCTCCAACGCCGCCAGCCGGGTGCCGTCCGCGACAAACTCGGTGTCGACCCAGCGCGCCTCGGCGGGCCAGATGTGCTCGTGCAGCCAGGTCATCAGGGGCAGGTCGTCCGCGAGCCCCCGGAGCAGCGTCATCGGCGAGTGCGTGTGCGCGTTGATCAGCCCTGGGATCAATACATGGCCCGGAAGCTCCACCACGCGGTTGGCGTGGACCTGTTGATCAGCATCGGCGCGCGGCAGCAGCGCGGCGATACGGCCCTGATCGACGGCGATACTGTGCTGCGGGAGGGTGCTACCGGCGGCGTCGACCGGCAATATCCAGTCGGCATGAATGAGCAGTTCTGCATGCATGGGCGTCCTCTCAATCTTCTTCGGCGCGCGCTCCTTGGCCCCGCGGCTGCGCCATTGGCCTGTGCGGCGGCAATCGGGGGTGCCCGACTGGCCCTTGAGCACGACCGCGGAAAGGCCAAGAATATCGCGTCACTTTGCCATAAGGTCTGAAC
>JBATTL010000684.1:0-7174 GCA_049670525.1 Thiohalocapsa sp.
CGGTGACCCCATTCTGTTCCTGCTCTTCGGTGCCGTTGTTTATCGGCTTCGTCGAGGCGGGTATCCCTTTGGGGGTCACTTTCTCGTTTCTGATCGCGAGCCCGATGATTAACGAGGTCGCGGCGGTGATCCTGATCGGCGTTTTGGGATGGAAGCTCGCCGCGCTCTATGTGCTGGCCGGACTCGTCGTAGCCTGGTTCGGCGGCATCGTGATGCAGCGCTTCCGGCCAGAACGTTGGGTCGAGGAGTACGTCTGGACGATCCGCATGGGCGATGCGGCCCAACGCGCGCCGGATCGGTCGCTGGCCGCGCGACACCGCTACGCACTGCATCAGGTCAAGGAGATCGTCGGGCGTATCTGGCACTGGGTGCTGATCGGTATTGGCGTCGGCGCGCTGTTCCACGGTTTTGTGCCCGATGCCTGGGTGGCGGAGCATCTGGGTGGTGATGGCTGGTACAACGTGCCGGCCGCGGTGCTGGTCGGTATCCCGCTCTACTCCAATGCGACCGGCGTGATTCCGGTCGCCGAGGCCATGCTTGGCAAGGGTGTGGCGATCGGTACCACGTTGGCGCTGATGATGAGCGTCGCGGCCCTCTCTTTGCCGGAGATGCTGATCCTGCGCAAGGTCATTCGCTGGCCGGCGCTGGCGCTGTTCGCCGGTGTTCTCGCGGTGGCGTTTATCTGCGTGGGGTGGGGGTTCAATCTGCTTGCTTGAGGCATCGATGAAGACCATCAAGGTACTCGGCAGCGGTTGCCGAAACTGCGAAACAACGGCCAAGATCATCGAACTGGCGGCCCGGGAGGCCGGAGTCGAGATTCACTTGGAAAAGATCACCGACATCGCGGAGATCATGGGTTATGGCGTCATGTCGACGCCGGGCGTGGTTGTGGACGATCAACTGGTCCACAGCGGTGGCGTCCCGGGGCCGGACGATGCGCGGCGATGGGTCCAGGAAGGTTAGGGAATGCAGCAAGCAAGCAAGCGGCCGTGTTTGCAATTTGGCGGCGATGATCGGCGTCCCGTCTGCAGTGATCATTAATCGATAGGACGACTATGAGCATACGCATTGGTATCAACGGCTTCGGACGTATGGGACGGCTTGGGCTGCGCGCGGCCTGGGGCTGGGATGGTTTCGAGTTCATGCAGGTGAACGAGATCGCCTGTGACGCGGCAGGCTCCGCGCATCTGCTTCTCTTCGACTCGGTGCACGGAAGCTGGTCGGACAACTCCCGGTCAGACCCCTCCGTGCTGCATGACTGCGCGGGGCAGGGCAATACGCTGACCATCGACGGGCGGACCATCGGCTACAGCAGCAACCAGGCTTTGACGGAAACCGACTGGTCCGGCTGCGACATCGTGATCGAGGCTACCGGCAAACACCACAAGCGGCCGGAAACGCTGCAAGGCTACTTCGACCAGGGCGTGAAGAAGGTCATTGTCGCGGCCCCGACCGAGGGCGCCCTGAATCTGGTCTACGGTGTCAACGACGATGAGTATGACCCCGACAAGCACGACCTGCTGACGGCGGCGTCCTGCACCACCAATTGCCTAGCCCCGTTGGTCAAGGTCATGCACGGGTCGGTCGGCATCCGGCATGGCACCATGACCACCATTCACGACATCACCAACACCCAGCGCATCGTCGACATCGGCCACAAGGATCTGCGTCGGGCGCGTGCCTGCGGCCAGTCGCTGATCCCGACCACCACGGGTTCGGCCAAGGCCATCACCAAGATCTTTCCAGAGCTGACCGGCAAGCTGAACGGGCTCGCTGTCAGGGTGCCTTTGCTGAATGCGTCCCTGACGGATTTCGTGTTCGAGGCTCGCCGCCCGGTCACCGTGGATGAGATCAATGGCCTATTCAAGGCTGCCGCCGATGGTGAACTGGCCGGCGTCCTGGGTTACGAAGAGCGTCCGCTGGTGTCGGTGGACTACCTCAACGACCCGCGCTCGTCGATCGTCGACGCGTTGTCGACGATGGTCGTCGACGAGACCCAGGTCAAGATCCTGGCCTGGTACGACAACGAATGGGGCTACGTGAATCGGATGATGGAGCTGGCGCGCAAGGTTGGGCAGATGCTATGACCGCTTCGGAAGCCGCGAATGGATAACAACGCGCGCAACTACCTGACGGTCACCGCCGGCTACTGGGCCTTCACCATCACAGACGGGGCCATCCGGATGCTGGTGGTGCTGTATTTCCATCTACTCGGCTATTCGTCACTCGAGGTGGCGATGCTGTTTCTTTTCTACGAGGCGTTCGGAATCGTTACAAACGCCGTCGGCGGTTGGCTGGGTGCACGCATCGGGCTGAACCTGACCATGCACATCGGCATGGGGATGCAGGTGCTGGCGTTGTTGATGCTGACCGTGCCGGACCCCTGGTTGTCCGTGGCCTATGTCATGGCGGCGCAGGCCCTATCGGGTATTGCCAAGGACCTGAACAAGATGTCGGCCAAGGCGACGGTCAAGACCCTGATTGGAAGCGGGCCCGAAACGGGCGGCGAGTCGAGACTGTTCAAGTATGTCGCGGTGCTCACGGGCTCCAAGAATGCCCTCAAAGGACTGGGCTTTTTCGTCGGCGCGGCGCTGCTGCAGTGGATCGGCTTCCGCGGCGCACTGCTGGTGCTGGCCGGCATGCTGCTGTTGGTGCTGATCGCGACGGTCATCCTGCTGCCCTCCGGTGTCGGCAAGATGAAGCAGAAGGCCAAATTCAGCCAGGTCTTCTCCAACACACCGGCGGTCAACTGGCTGTCGGCGGGCCGTTTCTTTCTGTTCGGTGCCCGCGATGTCTGGTTTGTCGTTGCACTGCCGTTGTTTCTGTACTCGGTGCTGGGCTGGTCTTTCATGCAGGTGGGCGGGTTTCTCGCCGCTTGGGTCATCGGCTATGGCTTTGTGCAGGCAGCTGCGCCGCGGCTGATCAGACAGAGTCATCATGGCGCCGGCCCTGGTGGCGGCACCGCCCGGCTTTGGGCACTGGTGTTGGCGGTCATCCCGGCGGGTATCGCGCTGGCGTTGGACCAGGGACCGGGTTTGGGTTGGAGCCCGGCTCCAGTGCTGATCGGCGGTCTGGTGCTGTTCGGTATCGTCTTCGCCATCAACTCCGCCGTGCATTCCTATCTGATCCTGGCCTATTCCGACTTCGACAGGGTGTCGATGAATGTCGGCTTCTACTACATGGCCAATGCCGGTGGTCGTCTCACCGGCACTGTGCTGTCCGGGCTCGTCTACCAAACGCATGGGCTGGAGGGCTGTCTGTGGTGGTCCGCGGGCTTCGTGCTCGCTGCGTTCCTGCTGTCGTGGCGGCTGCCGGAAGTCGGGACGGCTGCTCAGACGCGGGTCGCCGTGCCTGATGGGTGACGCGCCGTGCCGCGCTCTGACGGCCCGGAAGGCCCACTCAATCGAACCGACAGATGCCGATGCCGCGGGAAACGCCCGAAACACCTGCACTGGGAATCCCATCAAGTGCGGCGCGGTCTTTGACAGGACTCTGTTGCATAGCCGGCAATCTCCTTGCGGTTCGCGGTATCATTCCGCGCTTTGGTCGACGATTTGGAGATGAGAGGCAGATGGCAAGTTATAAGACGAACGAGTTCAAAGGCGGTCTGAAGATCATGATGGATGGAGATCCATGCACCATCGTCGAGAACGAGTTCGTCAAGCCCGGAAAGGGTCAGGCGTTCAGTCGGGTCAAGATCAAGAACTTGAAGACGGGCCGCGTGGTGGAGCGCACATTCAAATCCGGCGACTCCGTCGAGGCCGCGGACGTGCTGGATACCGAACTGCAGTACCTCTACAAGGACGGTGAGGAGTGGCACTTCATGGACCAGCAGACCTTCGAGCAACTGACCGCCGACGAGAATGCCGTCGGTGAGGCCGCGAAGTGGATCAAGGAGCAGGACATCTGCTCGGTGACGCTGTACAACGGCCAGCCCCTCAGTGTCGAGGCGCCCAACTTCGTCGTACTCAAGATCACCGATACCGACCCCGGTCTGAAGGGCGATACCTCCGGCGGCGGTGGCAAGCCGGCGACACTGGAGACTGGCGCCGTGGTCAATGTGCCGCTGTTCGTCCAGATCGACGAACTGATCAAGGTCGACACCCGCACCGGCAGTTACGTCTCCCGCGCCAGGGAGGAGTGAGCGCGGACGACGCCGTCACGGGCTGGCAGCCAAGCGCTACAGGGGAAGTCCTCGCCGCTCGGGCGCGCATGTTGGCCCGCATCCGGGCATTCTTTACACAGCGCGATGTGATGGAGGTGGAGACGCCGATTCTGTCCCGGCACGGCGCCACGGACCCGGCCCTTGAGAGCCTGCGTATCCAGCCTACCAACATCGCCGATGCGCCCTGGCTGCAAACCTCCCCCGAGTTCCCGATGAAGCGCCTGCTGGCAGCCGGCACCGGCCCGATCTACCAGATCTGCAAGGTGTTTCGCGACGATGAGCGCGGGCGGCGCCATCATCCCGAGTTCACGCTGCTCGAGTGGTACCGACCCGAATTCACCATGCAGGATCTGATCGACGAGGTCGCCGAACTGGTGCGGGCGGTGCTGGACAGACCGGGATTGAATGATGAGCGGATCAGCTATCGCGAGCTGTTTCGCTCGCACCTGGGGCTGGATCCCTGGTCCGCATCCACTTCCAAACGACGGGATTTGGCCATGCGCCTCGGTGTGCCCGGTGCCGGCGATCTGGACCTCGATGACGATGGCTGGCTGGACTTGCTGCTATCGCACGCTCTGGAGCCGACGCTCGGGCGTGACCGTATGACCTTCGTCTACGACTACCCACCAACCCAGGCGTCGCTGGCACGGATTCGGGGCGGCGTCTTCCCTGTAGCTGAACGATTTGAGCTCTACATGGACGGCATAGAACTGGCAAACGGCTTCCAGGAACTCACGGATGCAGCCGAACAGCGGCAACGCTTTGAATCTGAACGTGACACCCGTCGTCGCCGGTCTCAAGTTGCGGTCCCCATGGATACAGCGCTGCTGGATGCGCTCTCGGCTGGTATGCCGGACACCGCTGGCGTGGCGCTTGGGCTCGATCGATTGCTGATGATCGGAACCGGGGCAGCGCATATCGATCAGGTGCTGGCCTTCCCCATCGAGCGTGCTTGATTGACTCGTGCAGTGCGGGTGCTCCCATCTTTTTCGCGGCGATTAGACCGTCGGATCATTGCACGGAATGGCCGATCATCAAGTTTCGCGCCGTGATTGACATCCCCTCGACACATCTTCGCACCATCCTGGTGCAGGCGTTGAGGGGTTTGGTGCGTCGACTGTTCTCAACTGGTGCGTCATACCGAGGATTGGCCTCGGGTATTCCATTAAACTCATATTCGACAGTCTGTTGAAATGCTGGCGCGGAGATTGCTTACTGGGTGGGGCGGTTCAGCCTGGTCTGCACCCCTACCCGATAAATTTGAACATCTCTGGAGCCCAATCCTATGCGGAAACGCACCCCCATGAAGCCCCTGCTGCTCGGCGCAGGCCTTGCCCTCGGCCTGTCCGCCGCGATTCCAACCTTCGCCGAAGAAGACGAGACCATCAAGGTCGGCGTCCTGCACTCGCTCTCCGGGACCATGGCGATCAGCGAGACCACGCTCAAGGACACCATGCTGATGCTTGTCGAGGAGCAAAATGAGAAGGGCGGTCTGCTCGGCAAGAAGCTCGAGGCGGTGGTGGTCGACCCGGCCTCCGACTGGCCGCTGTTCGCCGAGAAGGCGCGCGAGCTGTTGGAGAAAGAGAAGGTCGACGCCGTGTTCGGCTGTTGGACCTCCGTCTCGCGCAAGTCTGTCCTGCCGGTGTTCGAGGAACTAAACGGATTGCTGTTCTACCCGGTGCAGTATGAGGGCGAAGAGTCGTCGAGGAACGTCTTCTACACCGGTGCCGCGCCGAACCAGCAGGCGATTCCAGCCGTGGACTACCTGAAGGACGAACTCGGCGTCGAACGCTGGGTGCTGGCGGGCACAGACTACGTCTATCCGCGCACCACCAACAAGATCCTCGAGGCCTACCTGAAGCAGAACGGCGTGGCGGAAGAGGACATCATGATCAACTACACGCCCTTCGGTCACTCCGATTGGCAGTCCATCGTTTCCGACATCAAGAAATTCGGTTCCGAGGGTAAAAAGACCGCCGTGGTCTCCACCATCAACGGTGACGCCAACGTCCCCTTCTATAAGGAGCTGGGCAATCAGGGTATTTCCGCCGAGGATATCCCCGTTGTCGCCTTCTCGGTTGGTGAGGAAGAGCTGTCCGGTATCGACACCAAGCCGCTGGTGGGTCACCTGGCCGCGTGGAACTACTTCATGAGCGTCGACGATCCGGCCAACGAGGCATTTATCGAGGAGTGGCAGGGCTTCATCGAGGACCCGAAGCGTGTCTCCAATGACCCGATGGAGGCGCACAAGATCGGCTTCGACCTCTGGGTCAAGGCGGTGGAGAAGGCCGGCACCACGGACCCGGACAAGGTGATCGACGCGATCATCGGTCTGGAGACCAACAACCTCACCGGTGGCACCGCCAAGATGCTGCCCAACCATCACATCACCAAGCCGGTGCTGATCGGCGAGATCCAGGAAGACGGCCAGTTCGCGGTCGTTTGGGAGACCGAGGGCGAAGTGGCAGGCGACGCCTGGTCCGACTATCTGGAAGGCTCGAAGGATCTGGTCGGCGACTGGACCGATCCCATCAACTGCGGCAACTACAACACCGAGACCAAGGAATGTTTGGGAGCGGCCGCTACCGAGTAGCGCTGGCTCGTTAGCATAGGTTCGCGCAGCGGACCCTGCAGCACTGTCAGTCGGTCCGCACAGCGGACCCTACAGAGCGCACTTGTAGGGTCCGTCCGCTGCGCGGACCACCGGTTCTCTCCGATCGGATCACACCGCCTCATGCCCCTTACCCCGAATCTCCAGCCGGTGCGCGTTGTCGCCTCGATTGGAGCCGCACTGCTGCTGATGACCCTGAGTGCCGTCGCAGACGACGATCCGGCGTCGCCCACGGAGACGCCGACGCAATCGGTTGAACCAGTCATCTCCGAACGACCGTCGACTCCAGCCGCGACCGAATTGGCGACGGTTGCCGAGCAGGCGGAGCCGGCCCCGCCCGACGCACCCGCGGCAAAACCCGATAGTAGCGATCTGCCCGATAGTGGCAACCTGATCGA
>JBATTL010000685.1:0-14998 GCA_049670525.1 Thiohalocapsa sp.
GAATAAGCGTCGCCCCGACGCCGTTACTGCTCGACAATCCCGCCAACTGACCCGCGGGCCTGTCTGGAAATGTGGGGATGGCACATTGCGCGACGCGTGCCGGTCATGTTTTCAGGGCGCCTATTCAGGGGGTCCGCGCGACGGTCCAGACGTCGACGCGGCGGCAGCCGGCCCGGCGCAGCACCCGAGTCATTTCCGTCACCGTGCTGCCGGTTGTGACCACATCGTCGAGGATGGCGACCTGTGCACCCTGCATATTTGCGGTGGCGGCAAAGGCGCCGCGCAGGTTCTTGCGCCGCGTCTCCTTATCCAGATCCGCCTGGGGACGGGTCGCGAGTACACGCGCGCAACGGCCGTCGTCCACCGAAACCTTCAGCCTGCGGCCGACGACGCGGGACAGTTCCAAGGCTTGATTGTAACCGCGTTGGCGCAGACGCTCCGGGTGCAGTGGGACTGGTACGATGGCATCCGGCAGGTCGGCGCCAGACGTGCGAAGCGAATCGGCCAGCAACAATCCGAGCAGCCGAAGGAGGTTCAGGCGTCCGCGGAACTTGAACCCGCCGACAAGCGCCGGCAGCGGGTCCTCATAGCGATACGCGGCGTGGCAATGATCGAACGGCGGTGGTCGACGCTGGCAGGCACCGCACAATAGGGGTCGCCCGTCGACCGGGAGCGAATCTTGCGGCAGGGGTAACGCGCACCGGCTGCACCCGTGACGAATGACGGGCAGGTCTGTGCGGCAGCCGCGACAAATATCCAGCCCGTCGGCACCGGGTGCGCCGCAGAGCGCACAGGTGGGCGGGAAAAGCAGCGCGGTTGCCGCTCGTAGAGCGTCCAAAGGTGATCGTTCGTGCATACAGGTGATGGTAAGGTCCAGCCTGGCTGTCAACCAAATGGTTTACAGCTGGTTGACAGCCTCGATCCCCCCGATACCCTACGCAGGCTCTGCCTTCCATTTTTTCGCGTTCCGGATTCCTATGCACGCCCAAATCGGTACAGCCCTCCGCCACGACTGGTCCCTGGACGAAGTCGAAGCCCTGCTGGGCCGGCCAATGAATGATCTGCTGTTCTCGGCACAAACCGCCCACCGGGTCCATTTCGACCCGAACCAAGTCCAGGTCAGCACGCTGCTCAGCATCAAGACCGGTGGTTGCCCGGAGGATTGCGGCTATTGTTCCCAGAGCGCGAGCAACGACACGGCGCTTGAGCGCGAGCGTCTGCTGCCGCTGGATGAGGTGATCATCGCCGCCCGCGCCGCGCGGGAAAACGGCGCCACGCGCTTCTGCATGGGCGCCGCCTGGCGTAACCCGACCGACAAGAATCTGTCCGAGGTCGAGGCCATGGTCGATGCCGTCAGCGAACTCGGTATGGAGACCTGCGTCACGCTGGGCATGTTGACCTTGGAACAGGCACGTCGACTGCATAACGCGGGCCTCGACTATTACAACCACAATCTGGACACCTCGCCCGAATTCTATGGCCAGGTAATCACGACGCGCACCTATCAAGACCGGCTGGACACCTTAGAGCATGTGCGTACTGTCGGTCTGAAGACCTGCAGCGGCGGTATCCTCGGTATGGGCGAGTCGCGCCGCGACCGAGCCTCGATGTTGCGCCAACTCGCCAATCTGCCGGCTCACCCTGAGTCCGTGCCGATCAATCTGTTGGTGCGGGTGGAGGGTACGCCCCTATTCGGCGTTGATGCGCTCGACCCCTTCGAGTTCGTACGCACAATTGCCGCGGCCCGGGTCATGATGCCGTCCTCCCATGTCCGCCTGTCTGCAGGGCGCTCGGATATGTCCGACGAATTGCAGGCCCTTTGCTACCTGGCCGGGGCTAACTCGATTTTCTACGGCGAACGGCTGCTCACCACCCCGAATCCGGAAGCTGACAACGACTGCCTCTTGTTCGAGCGTTTAGGGCTCAGCTTCGAGGAGATCGAGCCCGACGGCCGCGAAGAGCCGGGTGCCTGTCACAAGACGGTCACCTCATTCGCCGACGACGCCCAGCCCCACGCCGATGACTGAGCTCGGCGTTCCGCCGGCGCTCGACGCACCATGAACGACTTGGAAGCGGACCTGGATCGCCTGCGTGCTGCCAATCTGTACCGCAGCCGTCGGCTTCTCGACGGTCCCCAGGGCGTGCGGCCGATCATCGATGGGCGCCGGGTACTGAGTTTCAACAGCAACGATTATCTGGGACTCGCTTCCCATCCGGCGGTAGTCGACGCGCTGAAAGACGGTGCGGGACGTTATGGCGTCGGCAGCGGCGCGGCGCACCTGGTCAGCGGTCATAGCGAAGCGCACCGGCGTCTTGAGCAAGCGCTTGCCGCTTTTACCGGCCGGCCACGGGCACTGCTGTTCTCAACTGGCTACATGGCAAACATCGGCGTCATCCAAGCCCTTGCCGGTCGTGACAGCCGAGTCTTTGCCGACAAGCGGAACCATGCCTCGCTCACGGACGGCGCCCGGATGAGTCAGGCACGTCTGCGGCGTTATCCCCATGGCGATAGCGGTCGGCTCGCGCGCATGCTGGTCGGGGCTGGCGATGCCCTGATCGTCACCGATGGTGTCTTCAGTATGGACGGCGACCGAGCGCCGCTGCCGGCTCTGGCGCGGGCGGCCCGTGAGCAAGGCGCGCTGCTGATGGTGGACGATGCCCATGGCCTCGGCGTGCTCGGCGAAGCGGGTCGTGGCACCGTCGATCACTACGCCTTGGGCGTCGACGATGTGCCAATCCTCGTGGGCACCTTGGGTAAGGCGTTCGGCACCTTCGGCGCCTTCGTTGCCGGCAGCGAGCCGTTGATCGAGACCTTGATCCAACGCGCCCGTCCTTACATCTACACGACCGCGCTGCCGCCGGCGGTGGCCCATGCGACCTGCGTGTCTTTGGATATCGCCGTGCGCGAGGAATGGCGCAGGAAGCATCTGCGCGAACTGATCGGCCGTTTCCGCGATGGCGCGCGGTCGCTTGGCCTGCCACTGGCGGAGTCGGACACGCCGATCCAGCCGTTGATCGCCGGCGACGCTGAAGTAGCAATGGTCTGGAGCCGGTTTTTGTACGACAACGGCGTTCTGGTATCAGCCATCCGACCACCAACCGTGCCCGCCGGTACGGCCCGGTTGCGCGTGACCTTTTGCGCGGAACACAAGGACGGCGACGTGGACCATTTGCTGGGCCTGCTCGGAGAGCTACCCGCTGAGATCAAACGCGGAATCCATCATGAATGATAATCGCACTGACCTCGTCATGCTGCATGGCTGGGGTATGAACAGCGCCGTCTGGGGAGCTTTGCTATCGGCGTTGGGCGGAAGGCTGAAACCTGTCCCCATCGACCTGCCCGGACATGGCGATGAGCCGTTTGACGCGGCGCTTCGCTGGCTCCCCCACTGGGCCGACGACTGTCTGCGGCGGGCGCCGGACCACGCGATCTGGCTGGGCTGGTCCCTGGGTGGAATGGTGGCGATACAGGCGGCGTTGCAGGCGCCGAAACGGGTGCACGCGCTGGTCCTCATGGGCGCGACGCCCCGTTTCGTCCAGGCAGTGGACTGGCGTGCCGCGGTCGCGGAGGAAACGCTGGTCCAATTTGGCGACGGGTTGCGAGATGATCCCGACGCGGTGCTCGACCGCTTTCTCGCATTACAGGTCCGGGGGAGTTCCGAGGCGCGCGCGACGTTGCGCAAACTGCGCGGCGAGCTGGCTCGCCGGCCGGCACCGGACCCCGAGGCGCTGTCGGCTGGTCTGGACATACTGCGCGAAGAAGACCTGCGAGGGCCATTGCCCGATCTCACCATGCCAGCCCTTTGGCTGTTCGGCGATCGGGACACATTGGTACCCTCTCCGGTGGCCGAGCGCGTCTCTCTGCTGACACACCAAGCGCGTACTCGCGTCATCGGTGGCGCCGCCCACGCGGCATTTCTGAGTCATACCGAAACCGTTGTCGGCGAGATCAACGCGTTCCTGGACGGCACCGCCCAATGAATCGCATCGATAAGGCCGCGGCCCGGCGCTCATTTAACGCTGCTGCAGACGGCTACGACGCCGCTGCCGTGCTGCAGCAGGAGATCGCCCGCCGCATGATGGAGCGATTGGACTATGTACGCCTGCAACCAACTACCGTGCTCGATCTCGGCTGCGGTACCGGCTTCGCCCTGGATGACCTGGCCCGCCGCTATCGACGCGCCCGCGTGCTGGGGCTGGACTTTGCCCTGAACATGCTCGCGCGGGCGCGCCGCCGTGGCAGTTGGTTGAACCGCCCGCGTTTGGTCTGTGCCGACATGGAGGCCCTACCGCTGACCGACGATTCCGTCGACCTGATCTTTTCCAACGCGACGCTGCAATGGGCCAACGGGCCGGACGCCGTGTTCGCCGAGTTGATGCGCGTCCTGCGCCCAGGCGGACTGCTGATGTTCAGCACCTTTGGTCCGGATACGCTGATGGAACTGCGCGCCGCCTGGGCCGCGGCAGATGCTCACGGCCATGTCAGCCCATTCCTGGACATGCATGACATCGGCGATGCGCTACTGCGCGCGCGCTTCGCCGACCCGGTCATGGATGTCGAGCGCATGACTCTGACCTACCAGGGTGTCCGCGACCTGATGCACGACCTGAAACAGATCGGGGCCCACAATGCGCTGGCAGAGCGATCGCGCGGAATGACCGGCCGGCGCCGACTCGCTGCCATGGAGGCCGCCTACGAGCAGCACCGCAACAATGATCGGCTTCCGGCCACCTGGGAGGTGGTCTACGGCCATGCGTGGGTGGGCACGAAGGTCCAGACTCAGTTCGACACCGGCGATGGCATCGCGATTCCCGTCAGCGCCATCTCGCGTAGCAGACCCGCCCGTGGCAGCGCTGGCGCCGGGAAGATGTCATGAGCGGTCTCTTTGTCACCGGCACCGACACCGATGTCGGAAAGACCGAGGTCACGCTGGGGCTCATGGCGGCGCTGCAGCAACAGGGGTTTTCGGTGCTCGGCATGAAACCCGTGGCGTCGGGCGGTGAAACCGCTGGGTCTGCCGTGGCCTGCGAAGACGCGCTGCGTCTCCAGGCCCAGGGCAGCGTCCAAGTCCGCTACGATCTCGTCAATCCGTTCGCCTTCGTACCGCCCATCGCGCCGCATATTGCCGCGGGGCGATCGGGTGCGGAAATCGAGCTTGGAATGATTCGTGGCGCCTATGATGATCTGGCCGCCCATGCGGATTGGGTCGTCGTCGAGGGAGTCGGTGGATGGCGTGTGCCCCTCGGGCCGGCGCTGGCGGTTGACGACCTGCCGGTCGGTCTCGATATCCCGGTCGTCATGGTGGTCGGCCTGCGCTTGGGCTGCCTCAACCATAGCCTTCTAACCGCGGAGAGCATCCGCGCTCGTGGTTTGCGACTCGCCGGCTGGGTGGCGAATCTGGTTGATCCGGAGATGCTCGCCCGCGATGAGAACATCGCAACCCTTGCGGCCCTGATCGATGCCCCGAGCCTGGGCGTCGTGCCCTGGCTGGAACAGCCGCGTCCCGAATTGGTCGCCCTACATCTCCGGGTCGACACGCTGCTTGGTCGGGTTTAGGGCCACTGTCCGAACCGGTTTCCGGGCGGCTTGCGGTCCACCGCGCTCGCGACGTGTTCGGCGTGCTAAGCTGCGAGAAAAGGATGTCCGCACCCAATTAATTCTCGCGAGAAGGAAACCCGCTACATGTACCTCTCGTCCGTCCTCACGCGGCAGATCGCGCCGCTCTGTGCCCTGTTGCTGCTGCTCGCCGCCACTGGGGTTTCCGCGGATCCGATTAGCCGTGCCGTCTCGCTGTCCGACGCGAGCCTCGTGGTCGAGGAAGGGGGCAGGGCGGTGGTCTCCGCCAACGCCGATCGGCCCATGGTACCCGCCTCGACCATGAAGCTCGTGACCGCGTTGGCGGCGATCGAGCGCTGGGGCCTGGATCATCGCTTTTCCACGGACTTTTACCGGGGACGCGACGGACGTCTCTGGGTCAAGGGCGGCGGCGATCCCTACCTGGTCTCGGAGGAACTCGATCAGGCGGTTGCGGCCCTCAAGCGTCAGGGCGTCCACGAAGTCGCGGGCATAGGTCTCGACGACAGCCTGTTCGCGCCGGACGACCGCATCCCCGGCCGTTCGTCCAGCCACAATCCCTACGACGCCCCGGTCACCGCGCTGGCCGTCAACTTCAATACGGTCAATGTACGGGTATCCGGCGGCCGCGTGACCAGCGCCGAGTCACAAACCCCCATCACCGCGACCGCACAGCGGCTCGGCAAGGCGATGGGCAAAGGTAAACACCGGGTCAATCTCAAGACGCGGGCCAATGCGCTGGCCTATTTCGGCGAGTTGCTCAAGGCGAAGCTCGAGGCGGCCGGTGTTGGCGTCGACGGCGGCGTCCAGTTTGGCCGTTTGCCCGCGGGCGCGAAAAGGCTGTACACCCATCGCAACAGCCGCACCTTGGAAACGGTGGTGACGAACATGCTGGAGTACTCCACCAACTTCGTCGCCAACAGCCTGTTCCTCATGCTGGGCGAACAAGGCGGGCGCAGCAGCATGGCAGGCGCCCAGCGTGTCATGCAGGACTGGGCGAGTCGAAAGTTCGGCTGGCGCAACTTCAGCATTGAGGATGGCGCCGGTCTATCGAGAGGCAATCGTCTCAGTGGCGCCCAGCTTGTCGAGGTCCTGGATGCGATGGCGCCCTATCGCCGTCTCGTGCCGCAGCAGGACAACAACGCCAATGTACGCGCCAAGACGGGCACACTGCGCGGCGTGAGTTGCTATGCGGGCTGGATCCGACGCGGCGGCGCTTGGGTGCCGTTCAGTCTGCTGATTAATCAACCCGTGGACCGAGGCTTTCGGCTTCAGGTCGCCTCCGCCTTGGCCAATGCATCGAGTCTGGCCCGCTACTAAGGCGATTCTGGTAAGACGATTCTTGGGCCAGCCTTTTGGGCATCCCACAAACCTGGCAGAAGCGCTCCGGCGCGCCACTGCTTGGATCGCTGCTTTCGGCGGCGATCCTGTTGCTCGGGGGTTGTGCACAGACCCTGCCGCTGGTTTCGCCGCCAGCGGGACCGGTAACGAGAACCATTGCAGCCGGCGATTTCCCTTACCGGAAGACCAAGGGTGGCTACCCGTCACTTGCGCCCTTACTGCGAGGCATAACACCCGCGGTTGTCAACGTGGCGGTGATCTCGGCAGTGATCATGGAGGATCACCCCTTTTTGCGCGATCCCGAGTTTCGCCGCTTCCTGGAAGAGTTCGAGCTGGAACTGCCGGACCCGTCCGAGATCCAGGAGCGCCAAAGCGTTGGGTCCGGTGTGATCGTCGACGGTGCCCGCGGCTTGGTGCTGACCAATGCCCACCTGATCGAAGACGCCGATGAGATCACGGTCACGCTGAAGGATCGGCGCAGCTTCAAGGCCCGACTCATCGGCGCCGACATCCCGACGGACATCGCCGTGCTGCGAATGATGCCAGTCAGCGCGCCGCCGATGCGCTTTGGCGACTCCAATGATCTCGAAGTTGGCGACTTCGTCATCGCTATCGGCAACCCCTTCGGCCTTGGCCAGACCGTCACTTCCGGCATCGTCAGCGCCGTCGGCCGAACCGGCATCGCCGACGACACACTTGGCGAGCTGGTGCAGACCGATGCCTCGATTAATCCCGGAAATTCCGGTGGCCCGCTAATCAACCTCGCTGGCGAGGTGATCGGCATCAACACCGCGTTAATCGGCCCCTATGGCGGCAATGTCGGTATCGGCTTTGCGGTCCCTGGGAATCGTGTGCAGCGGGCGATGCGCCGCATCATTGGTCAGCATTGACCGAATTGATGTCAGACCCTCGCCGCGCGTCAACCTGCAGGTTTGCGGCGTGCCAATTTCACAGATGCCAAGAGAACTGTTTGGTGTTTACGGACGTGGATTACGCGCTACGCTCTAGAGAGTTGTGTGACTTCATCCATGTCCTATCAGCGGCGTTGAAGCGCGTCGCGACACCGACGATTTCTACTCTCGCTATCGGAGGACCAGCTCATGTCCAATCTCGCCGGTAAGGCCTACGGCATGAACGTGCTAACGCCGATGCCGCCCCGCTGGACCTGGGCCAATCGGCTGATCTTCATGGTCGCGCGCCTGAGACCGGCGACACTCGGCGGGCTGCTCGGCCTGTCGCTGATCCACTTTGCGCGCTGGGTGATCATAAAGCGCGACCAGTGGCCGGACCTGGGCCAGGGCAGGGAGCAACTCCAGCACGACTATATGCTGTTCTGCAGCAACTTCAACGGCACCTGGGATCAATATATCGATGCGTTTTCAGATGGCATTCCAACCGGATTGGATATGTTCTGGTATTCCAGTGTCAAGTATCCGCATTCGATCCCGGTGACACCGTTCAAGAATTACATCGTCCACAATCAGATCGACACCGGTTACTACTACAACGCGACACCTGGTTCCGCGCAGCGCGACATCAAGACCGCGCTGCGCGTGATGGAAGCGGTGCGGGAATTGGCCGGAAAGCACGCGCAGCTGACAGCGGACGAGTTCGCGGTCGAGTATCGCAAGGCCATGCTGAAGGTGCAGAACAGTCTCGGCTCGCCGGGACTCGCGCCGGTGGCGAGCAACGCGACCGCGGCGGCGGACTGGAACCGTCAACCCTTTGTCAAGGCCCGCTGGGGCTGAACTCGGTCCACACCAGCGCAACGGGAGACCCGGGATGCCAAACTTCGATGGTGGTCATTATTTTCTGACGGTAATCGCGCCGATTCGCACAGATATCGTGCCCATTGGCGACGACCGTTACCGCTCTCACGTAGACTTGTTGCGCGAGCTGCTGTCGCGGTTGCCTACCGCGCGCCAGAACGTCGTCACGCACGATGCGCCGTTGAACAGCCCGTTTGCGCGCAACCGTCTCAACCATTTAGCGCGATTCGTCGTCATCGATGATGCGGTCTACAACGGGCGCAGTCAGACCGACCCGCTCCTGGGTCAGATCAAGAAGATCAATCCGATCGAGGCGCAGCCAGTCGACCGCCTCAAGTGCTCCTACCTGTTTCTCGGTGCCGACATCGATGCCGGCCCGGCCTCCGATCCGGACGCCAGCCTGCGCCGCTATACCGATAGCCTCTGGTCCACCATGCGCGAGGAACTGACCGAGGTCTTTGGGCATTGCCTGGGCTTCGAGCAGGTGACCGACGCAGATGGTTTCTTCCGCTACATCGAGCGCTGCCGGATCGAGACCACGATGCCGTTCAACGACTACTGGATCAAGCCGATACCGGCCAAATCCCTGTCCCTGACCGGCATGGTCGGCGTGCTCGGTATCGGTGCGTTGACCACGGTGGTTGCATTCCTACTTCAGGTCGTCGGGTTCGACGGTGCAGATTGGGGACGCATCGGTTTGATTGCGTTGGTGGGCACCGCGGCTCTTGCGGTCGGGTCCTATCATTACCTGGTCGCCAAGGCCCAGACGCCGTTTCCGACCGCCCCCAATTCGGATCTGCCGTCGGTACTCAAGGCACTGTATCTGCAACAGCGATTCACGGACTTCGCGATTTCCAACCAGGGTGCGGATGCCGAGACGCTGTATAGAGAGTTTGGCGCCTTCGCCGCGGCGGAGCGCCCGGACGATCTCGACCAGCCAACCCAGCAACCCGGTGTCATCGACTCGCGCAAGGTGGAGGATGCGGCATGAGCACGACCCATCTCGACCTGGCGGACATCCAGGGCAATATCGTCCGGCCCTATGGCCGCTTCGGCTTCCCGATGGCCCGGTATTATTTTCTGCGGGTCGATCCGGCACAGGCGGCGGACGGGCGCGCCTTCGTCGAACGAGTGCGCCCGCGGGTGACCTCCGCGGTGCGCTGGATGGTTGGACCGAACGACCTGGCTCCCCAAGCCGTGGAGCCACCGGACTGCACGCTCAACATCGCGTTCACCTTTTTCGGGCTGCTGGCGCTCGGTCTGCCGGTCAGCACCCTGGCGCGCATGCCGCCGGAGTTCATCGACGGCATGGCCGCCCGTGGCTACATCCTGGGCGATGAGGGTGACAGCGACCGGGCGTATTGGGATGCCATCTGGCGGACCAATGCCGAGCGTCGCTGGCGCAGTACCACCGGTCAAGCCGACGAGGGCTCCGGCGGGCTCGGGTACGTGCACATCTGGATCTCGATCAATGCCCGCGATCAGGCGCAGATGCAGCAGTCGCACGACTGGCTGATCGGCGCCGTCGATGCGCACGGCGGGGTGTCGCTGCTCGCGGGCAATGGCAAAGACGGTGCCGCGTATCAGGACGCGGCGGCTCTGATCGAGCCGGGTGCCGAAGGCCGACTGTTGCCGACCGGCAAAGAGCATTTCGGTTTCACCGACGGCATCGGCGACCCGGTGTTCGACGGCCGCTATGAGCCGGAGATCGAGGCCAAACGGGTTCTAGGGCGCGGCAAGCTGACCCCGGACCAGCGTTGGGAACCACTGGCGGCCGGCGAGTTTCTGCTCGGCCACCCGGACGAGTCCCAAGAACTGCCGCCGACGGCGCCGCCTTGGGAGTTCACGCGCAACGGGTCCTACATGGTCTACCGCAAGCTGCACCAAAACGTGCAGGCCTTTCGCAGCTATGTCGACGCCCAGGCCGAGGCGTTTGCGCAGATGATGGACCTCAGCCTCGAGCAGGCCCGCGAGACGCTGCGGGCGAAGATGGCGGGCCGCTGGAGCGATGGCATACCCTTGATGGTTGCGCCGACCTATGAAGACTGGCAGGTCACCCGGGCCGAGTGGTCGGACGTCGCCGGACTCAAGTGGATCCCGAGAGCCAAGCGCACGACTGAGCAACAGGATCGGCTCGATGCGTACGATCGCATGCTCTCGGATTTCAAGTACGGCGACGACATCGACGGCGTCAAATGTCCCTATGGCGCCCATCTGCGCCGCGCCAACACGCGCGACATGCTCGACCCCTTGTTGACCGCCAAGGAGAAATCGGAGCGCGTCGGCTCGGCGCTGAACAAACGTCGGCGCATCCTGCGGCGTGGCTTGCCTTATGGCAGATTCGACCCGGCGGCCGGTGACGACGGCGAGCACGGCATCGTTTTCATGGCCATCTGTGTCAGCTTGAGCAGGCAGTTCGAGTTCGTGCAGCAGCAATGGATGCAGTACGGGCTCGATTTCAATCTCGGCAACGACACCTGCCCGATCATCGGCAACCACGGCGAGCAGACAAAACTGGTCGTTGCCGCCGATCCCGACGGAGACAAGCCGCCCTATATCTGCGCCCAAATGCCGCAATTCGTGACCACCCGCGGCGGCGACTACTTCTTTCTGCCGGGATTGAACGCGCTGCGCATGATCGCCGAGGGCTCCGTCGATCCGACTTGATCCTGATCCAGTCTCGGACCCGGACCCGTCGCCGCGAGGCCAACTAGGAACAGACGGGTTTCGGCCATGACCGCAACCTGCGGCAGCCATAGGTATGAGTGGCCGGGGCGAAATCAGCGCTCGCACCGATGTATCCGGTGCCAGCATGTTCCTCAGCTTCATGCGGAGAACTGCCCATGACCTTTTTGACCAATCTCGTCCTCATCCCCGTCCGCTTGCTGCTTGTGCTGATCGGCGGTCTGATGGATACGGCCCGCTTGCTGGGGCTAATCGGGTCCGCAGTATCCGGCGATGAGGGCACCTTCAAGACGCGTGCCCTCGCGAAACTGGGCAGCACCGCCGGTCAACTCCGCCTGTTCGGCGTGCTGCGGGTGTTCAACGCGAACCTCGCCATAAGCAAGCGGCTGGTCCAAGCCTATGAAAATGCCGGCACGGTGCTCGTGACCCGCTATGACGACGTCAGGGAGGTTCTGGAGCGGGAAAGCGACTTTGCGGTGGTCTACGAACCGCGCATGCGCCGCATCACCGCCGGCGAGAACTTCTTCCTTGGCATGCAGCGCTCTCCCGCTTACCAGCATGATGTCTCGGTAATGCGTCTGGCGGTCCGCTGGGAGGATGTTTCGCTCGTCGTCGCGCCGTTCGTGGAGCGCGAGACCCAGGCTCTGCTCTCCGATACGAGCGGCACAATCGATGTGCCGGCGCAGCTGACACTGCCGGTCGTCGCCCGCATGGTGGGTCGCTACTTCGGGACACCGGGGCCGACTGAACAGGAGATGATCCACTGGACCTCGACCATGTTCTGGTATCTATTCATCGATCTCGGTGCCGACCCCGAGGTTGAACGCGACGCAATGGTGGCGGCGAGGGCCTGTCGAGCGTATCTCGATCGGACCATTGCCGAGAGAAAGTCCAGCCCGACCGATGATGACGACGTCCTCAACCGCTGCCTGCACCTGCAACGGGCCGGGAAGCTGGGTTTCGATGACCTGGCCATCCGGAACAATCTGATCGGGCTCATCATCGGTGCGATCCCGACCCTGTCGCGCGCGGCCGTGCAGGCCCTGGATCAGATTCTGGAGCGTCCTCCAATTCTGGCGTTGGCACGGGAGGCCGCGCGTATGTATGACATGGATCGTCTTCGCGCGATCGTGTTTGAAGCGCTACGCTTCAACCCGGTCAACCCGGTGATCTACCGCCGCGCGGCGCGGGATTGCACCATCGCCGAAGGTACGTTGCGTGCGTGCCGAATCCCCCAAGACAGCATGGTCCTGGCGGCGACACTGAGCGCCATGCATGATCCCTGCAGCGTCCCGGCGCCTAGCTCCTTCCGAACCGATCGTCCCGAGGAGCACTACATCCTCTGGGGCTACGGCCTGCACACCTGCTTCGGCGAGCACATCAATCGAGCCGTTGTCCCTGCGCTACTGCGCCCGCTGCTGGCCAGCCTCGATCTGCGGCGCGCCGAGGGGACCATGGGGCAGATCGATACCGCAGGAACACCTTTCCCGACCCACTTTTTGGTTGAGACCGCACGGCGTTGATCGTTCGAAGCTTATTCTTGGTCTTCCATGACTGAGGCAAGCCCCCTGCTGGAAAGCTGAGTCCCCCCGAACCACGGAGCTGGCAAGATCGAAGTTAAACGATTGTAGGTCATCATTTGACCATCGGTCACTTGCCGCGTTTTCCGTTTCCGTCTGTTGTCGGGCCATGATGATTAGTTAATCTCTCTTTAGGTCCGGGAATGGCTCTGCAAGATCGCAAAGAACGGGAATTCGAGCGCCGGGAGCAGGACATCCTGATTGCCGCGCTTGAGCTGTGCTCGACACCGCGTTGGGAGTCGGTGACCGTGGAGCGGATCGCGGAGCGGGCGGAAGTGGGCAAGGGCACTGTCTACAAGCACTTCGCCAGCAAGGACGAGTTGCTGTTTCGGCTGATGATGCGTTTCTATCGCGGTCTGCTGCGGATGCTCAGCGACGGGATCGTCAACGGTAGCCCGTTGGACCAACTCCGAGACGCGATCGACCGCGCGCTGCGCTGCCACATCGCCAATGGCGAATATCGCTATGTCGTCGAGTATTGCGAGCGCATCGATTTCAAGGAGCGCACGAATCCTGCTTGGCGCGACGACTTTCTGGAAATGGATCGCGCCTTTCAGGCCTGGGGTGGGCCGATCATCGAAGCGGGCATGGTCCTGGGACAATTCCAACGCCGACCGCGTGACGCGAGAGCTGGTGATACAGGGTCAGCTCGAGCCACCTCGCAGGGTCGAGATTCGCGCTTAGACCGAGGGGCTGGTTGTCGAGCTGCCCGCGGACAAGGGCGCGCGCGTCTCTGAAGGGGATGTCCTGGCCGAGTTGGCGCTGGACGACCGTGAGGCCCAGATCGCGCGGGCCGAAGCCGAGGTGGCGAGTCGACGGCTGGATCTCTCCGCGTCGGAAAAGCTCGGTAGCAAGGGGATGCAGGCGCGGACGCAGATCAAAGCCGCTCAGGCATCCTTGGCCGCCGCCGAGGCGGAGTTGGAGCGCCTTCGCGTGGACCTGACGCATACGCGTATCCGGGCCCCGTTCGATGGTTTGGTGGAAACGCGGGCGGTCGAGTTGGGCAGTCTATTGGAACGCGGTGATCCGGTGGTGGAGCTGGTGTACGCATCGGTCCTGGAGGCCGTCGGCCAGGTGCCCCAGCAGAACGCCGGGGACCTCGCTCTGGGCCAGCCTGTCGCGGTGCGTCTGCTGGACGGGCGCACGGTGGAGGGCCGCCTGATCTACCTGTCGCAGGTGGCGGATCCGGATACCCGTAGCTTCCGCGTCGTCTTCTATCCCATCTCATTAGCGCGTACCGAGGTCGGTGGGGTCTATGTATCAGGGCTGCCGGGACATGTTCGCGTCATCACCCGCGGGCAGGGTTTCGTCGTGGCAGGCGAGGCTGTTAAGCCGATGTCCGAGGATCAGAGTCCGTCGTGAACGGCCTGATCGATATCGCCTTCGGTCGCAGCCGCACGGTCCTGCTCGCACTGGCGTTCATCCTGGTGGCCGGGGCTGGCGCGTACCAGTCCATTCCGAAGGAGGCGGAACCGGAGATTACCGTGCCCTTCATCTACGTCTCGATGACCCACGAGGGTATCTCTCCGGACGACGCGGAGCGGCTGCTGATCAGACCGATGGAAAACGAGCACCAGTCCATCGAAGGGGTGAAGGAGATGACGAGCACCGCGCGCCAGGGGCATGCGTCGGTGCAGTTGGAGTTCAGCGCGGGATTTGACAGCAAACGGACGTTGACGGATGTGCGTGAGCGCATGGACATCGCCACCGAGCTGCCGGAGACCACCGACGAACCGAGCGTGCACGAGGTCAATGTCGCACTGTTTCCCATTTTGACCATCGCGCTGTCCGGGCTGGTGCCCGAGCGCGGCTTGGTGCGCATCGCTCGCGACCTGAAGGACCAAATCGACGCACTGCGTGTGCCGACGGCCACCGGCATGGTACCCATCGCCAACTTCGTACAGGTCACGCCCGCACCCAAGACCGGCACCCTGCATCGCCTGGATGCCCGCCGGGTCGTGACTATTCGCGCCGATGTCGGCGAGGGCATGCTGGCCGACGACCAGCTCAAACGGCTGCGCGCGGCCATTGGGCAAGCGGAACTTGAC
>JBATTL010000686.1:0-5909 GCA_049670525.1 Thiohalocapsa sp.
CCGCTGCGCTCTGGCATCGGCAGCCGCAGCACCGTCCGCAGGCCGCCGCGGCCGGGATTCAGCGCGCCATCAAAGACCAGATCAACGGCGATCTTGCGGGTCTCCGGGTCAAAGCCCGGATGCGTGCGATAGATCGACACGTCCGCGGTTTCTTCCAGGTCGGGCAGCTCCAACCGCAGCTGCGATGGGACGATCTGCGTATTGAGCACTGCCAGCTCCTCGGGCGTCAGTGCGAACGGCACGATGACCGGGGCGAAGTCCGCCGCCTCGCCCAGCCGCTCGCCGACACTGACCCATTGGCCCGGCTCGACGGCGCGCTCCGTGACACGCCAACCCGGCGGCGCGATGACTCGGGTTCGGCGCTGGCGCTCCTCAAGTACGCGGCGCTTAACCGCCAACATGCGCAACGCGTCGCGGTTGTTGCGCAAAGTCTGTTCTGCGGTGTCGAGCTGAGCGGCGGCGGCGTTGTTGTTCCGCGCCAACTCCCTGTACCGTGCCGCCTCGCGCTCGTCGTAATCGACCTGCGCCCGCAACCGCCCCTGCTCGACCGCGATCTCGTCCAGCTCCAGACGGATGAAGACGTCGTCGATGCGGGAGAAGATCCCGTTCTCTGGTATCGGTTCGCCAATATCGGGCCCGACCTCCAGCACCCGCCCCTGGCTCTCGGACACCAGCGGCAACCGGGCTCGGGCGCGGGTGAAGCCCGTAAGGGTGACCTCGCGCAGCGCGGGCTCGGCGGTGACGATGGCCGGGATCTCGGTGGGAGCGGCCGCGACGGCGGTCAGCGGAATCAGCAACAGTGCGGCGGCGATAAGCGAGTGTCTGTTCACAACGCAGGGCACATCGGGTAATGAACCTGGCAAAGGTTAGCAGAAAGCGGCGCCTGACCGATGTCTGCGAACAGTAAAGAATCATTCACCGCACTTTCCGCGATCGTCGGATCGATCGTCTCGAGTATCTCGTTCGGCACCAAGCGGGCAGTGCGCGGCGCGGAGACCACGCAATTGTGCGAACGCTTGTGCCCAGACGATGGAGGCCGCATCAATCGGTACATTTGAGCGGGGGCGTACAAATTCTAGAAATCGATCCATGAGGAGGAGAAGCCGTGCTGAACTGGGGTAGCGAATTCTGCGAAGACGCCGACGCCGCGGGGGCTCCGTGGCACCACGAGGGCACCAACTTGGTCCTGGATTTTCACGGAGACCCGGCTCGGGCCGAGCTGTGCATCTTTTCCGACGGCAATCACCATATGGCCCTGCTGGAAGCGGTGTGCGCCTTCCGCAAGCGGCAAGGACTCGACGCCGTCTTCTATACGACCACACCTCCCGGTCCGCTCGTTGCCGCCCTGAAGAGCGGCGGGCTGCAGTTGGGCAACCTCTTGCTCCGTGTTCGACCCCATGTGTTCATCAGTCCCGAGTTCGTGCTCGAGCCGATGCGCTCGGCAGGACGTCTGGGACCCATCCGGCGACTGTTCAATAGTCGTGGCAATGTGCTGATTGTTCCTGCCGGCAATCCAAAGGGCATTCGCGGCATTGCCGATTTGGCTCGTAACGACCTCAGGTTATTCCTGTCCAACCCCGAGACGGAGAAGGCCAGCTACCAGGGCTACCGCGCGACCCTTGATGCGTGCGCGAAGCGCGCGGGCATCGACCTCGGCGGCGTCACCGAGGCCGATCCAGGCCGCATTGTCTATGGGGAGCGCATCCATCACCGTGAGGCTGCGCGGGCCGTGGCGTCCGGCGCAGCCGACTGCGCCGTCGTGTATCACCATCTCGGCCTACGCTACACGCGGATCTTTCCAGAGCAGTTGGAGATGGTGGCCCTGGAGAAACAGGGTGACGCGCAGGTCGCCAGCAGCCATATCGCACTGATCGGCGATGGAGGCAGTTGGGGCCAATCGTTCGTCGACTTCATGATCGGAGACGAGGTGGCCGAGATCTACCGTCACCATGGTATGGACGCGGGCTAAGGCCAACACCGCGAGCCCAGACACAAGCTTGCATGCGCCCACCGGGGCGCGTGATCAGCAGACGACCTTCGCCTGTCGCGGTGATTACTTGTTGTCGAATTTGATGAACAAGGCGGAGGTCCAGACCTTCGCGTCGTCACGCTGACGAGCCAACAGGTAGACCGGTCGATGGCCGTGAGGTCCATTCTCGGCGGAAACCTCAAACTCACCGGAGACCTCGCGCGGTGTAGTCCAATCGGCCATGCGCTCGAAGCCGAGGAACATGTCGACACCTGGCAGTTCCTTCGTCAGCCGCCCGCCCGCGAGAAGTTCTCTCCCGGTCAGCTCCCAGGAGAAGGTCGGGCAATGGACGAAGGGATTACCTTGGGTCGGGTCCCCTACCTTGACATAGCCGTCGATCGTCCCCTCGACCCGGATGACCGCGGTCTCGATCTGTGAGATGTCGAACTCCACGGCATCGACGTCGCCATAGGTATCGCTCCTGAAGCCCACCGTGGTGGTGGACTCCCGCCAACAGGTCTCCTCCTTGTGCTCAAAGCCGACGCCGACGAAGTCGTTGATGACCGCGTTGGTGATGGTGATCTGTCCTTTCCACGCAGCCCAGCGGTAGCGGTCCTTGATGCGGGCACCGCCCCACTTGAAGCGGATCTTCCGGTCGGAATAGCCCATTTCGGCCTGGAGATCACGGCGCCAGATCTCACCGGTGTGATCGTACGCGATGATGTCATCCCAGCCGACGTCTCCAAGAAAACGGTAGTGCACCATCGCCGGGCCCCGGTGCGCGAACTCGTCCCCCATGATGTGCTCACCGCAGGAAAGCATGCCGTAGGTGCGCTCGCCGGTAGAGGCAAAGGTGTGCCGAGCGCGCAGCGCGGTCGCGATGTCCTTGCGGGTCAGTTGGTCGGCGATCACGCCGGCGATGCCGCCTTTGACGCCGAACACCGCCGTGCCGGGAACACCGCCGCCGCAACGGCCTCGGTGCTCGTCACCGGCCATCGATGCGCCGATTTTATAGCCGCGCTCCATGGCCTCCTGATACAACCAGCCGAAGTGCCCCCAGGCCGAGCCGATCTCGATAATGCGTTCGAGTTCAGGGTGGTGCCAATCGAGTATGCAGCGCCGCCCGCCCACGTGAGGGATAAGCAGGTGACCCTCTGGGTCCCCCGCATAGGCGACCCAGAGGTCCTCCAGCGGCCAGGCACCCGGGACCGCCTCGTTACTCTTGCTGTCTTCGTTCCAGTCCACGGACCGCACGTGTTCGCCATTCTTCAGAAATGGGAACTCGGGCTCGCCGTCGTGAAGGAAGATCACATTGTGATCGCCACCGGCGCAGGAGCTGCCACACCATTCGGTGCCGGGGTAGGCGACGAACTCACCGTCCTCGCTGATCTGGCGGATGAGCTTGACCGTGTTCTTCCAGCGTTCTTCGGTGATATTGAAGTCGTTGTGCGCAAACGCGAGCACATCCAGCCCCGTCACATCGCGCCCGTAGGTGAGGTTGTAACTGGTGCTGTTGGTGCCCACTGTGTCTTCCGAATGGACGTGGAGGTCACTGTAGAAGATCCGGGGAAAATCAAGGTCGGAATCCACATTCACGTAGAAGGTTCGCGGCTTGACCGCCGGATGGTCGGACAATCTCGCGGTGATCGCCAACTCGCCGGGTGCATCCGTCGGCAGGTCCTCCAGCAACGACACCGCCCAGCCCTCGCCGGCAAGCGCCATCGTTTTGTCATAGACCCGTTTGCCGTTGAGATCAGCAGTAATCACTACCTCCTCGGGCCGGTCCCAGCAAACATTGCCCCAGGCGTCCTCGGCCCGCAACCTGAGCGGCAGTGCGTCGCCCTGGCGCACGATGCGAGAACCCGCCCACTCCAACTGCGCGGGGACGCCGGCGACCACCTGAAAAACCAGGTCAGGCTGTACCGCGGAGAAGCGCGAGGTGCCGAGCGGGTCGACATAGCAACGGATCTTGAAATTCTCTTCGACAAAGGTCTGTACACGTGTACCCGAACCACCAAAACGGCGGTCGCCAAGGCGAATGATGATGTGGTCCCCCGCCTTGGTATAGCCGTCGAAGGCGTCGACAATGACGGCCTTTTGGAACGGGCGTTCATGGCCCTTTTGATCAAAGCGCACGGAGAGCTTCTGGATAGTCGCGGGGCTCTGCCCGGGGACAGTTGGACAGGCGTGGTACTCAGCAGAGACATAACTCGCCCCCGTAGGATCGACCGTCTGAAACAGAGCCCAATCCGAGTAGAAGCGGAATGTCGCCTTGAACCAGGAACCATCAGCGAGCCCAGAGGATCCGACCTCGTAGTCGATGATGATTTCCTGCCATGACCCAGCCTCGATCCTCTCCACATCGCAGCTCACGGAGCCGAGGAACGACATGTCCTTCATGGTCTCGTACAGACCCTCGGGGGCATGGTAATGGCCGAGTCGCTTCTCGAGTTCGCTCGCCGACAGCTTTTTCATCGCGGTGACTCCATAGGTACAGTGACGTCGATAGGCCGAGCCCGGTTCCAGTGTCCGGCGCGGGTATCCGGCGCTCATGTGCAGACCGGCGGCTATACTGGACGAAGCCCTCGCGTTGCATTTTTATCGAATGCCGGTTCGGCTGGCTGTCACGCACGCGACACTTTCGGAACCAATCGCGGCAGGGGACGCAAACAACCATGAATGAACCCTGGTACCTGACCCCGTCCGATTTCCTAGGCAACTTGGGAGAGAGCGACCGGGATCAGTTCTTCCTACTCGGCGATAGCCGCAATTACGTCAAGGATGCCTTCGTCTTTCGCGCGGGCGATCCCGGACGCAACATGTATGTGCTGCGCCAGGGTCGGGCAAAGATATTTAAGGTTTCGCTTTCGGGGAAAGAGGTCATCCTCTGGTTCTGCTTCCCCGGCGAGGTCTTCGGACTTGCCGAGGCGAGCCGAGGCGGCAGCCGCGACGTCTATGCGCAGGTCTGCACCGACGCAGTGATCCATCGCATCCCGCGGCAGGACTTCTCCACGTTCATCGAGGAGCGGCCTCGGGTTGCTATGCAGGTGATCGACTTACTGTCTTGCCGACTGCGGGTGCTCGGCGACATGCTGACCAACCTCGCGACGGACGACGCGACTTCGCGGGTGATCAAGTTGCTACTTCGGATGTGTTCGCGCTACGGCCGCATCAACAACGGTTGCGGCCTCCTCGGAGAGAGCCCCGACGGCGGTATCTGCCTGGATATCCCGCTGACGCACCAAGAAATGTCCGACATGTTGGGCACGTCCCGCCAGACCGTGTCGACCATCATGAGTGAGCTGAAAAAGCGCGGAGTCTTGCAAACCGGTCATCGCCACATGCACGTCGAACCCGGCCAACTTGAGCACATTTTGCTGGAGACAACAGATGCCTGAGGGGGCCGGATCCGAGGTTGTGGGACGCATCTGCCCGCTCGGATTTGCCGCGTCCAGCAGTAACCCGACCGCCGATACACCGACCGGATTATCCGAGCGCACAAATCCATCTCGACGAGATCAAGTTCGGTCTCAGATCTCGCCTCAATGCGTAACCATCCCGACTAGGTGCGATTGCCGCTGGCCCGACCGGGCTGGCAAGACCGCCAGTGCCGCGTTGAATCGGTAACAGCAGTCCCGGACGCGACTGTCGCCCACACGACATACGCCTCGGTAATGGGCATATATGCTCTCGACGCATGAAAGGCAGACCGCCAAACAGCGGCCTCGCTTTTCTGAATCCGTAGAACCAAAACAGATGGCGGAGAACACCAATGCGTTACAAACCTGCGGCCTGCATCGGCGTGTTGTTGACGAGCTTGTCCTTCATACCGACAGCGTCTGGATCGGATTACCCGGATCGTCCGTTGACCTTCTATACCATGACACAGCCGGGTGCTCAGATTGATCGTCTCGCGAGAGGGATGGCGGAACGATTCAGC
>JBATTL010000687.1:0-9505 GCA_049670525.1 Thiohalocapsa sp.
ATGGAATCCCTGACGCTGGACCGCGAGGCGGGACACCTGAAGGACGAACTGATGCCGCGCTATGCGCAGCTGGTCTACAACGGCTACTGGTTCAGCCCCGAGCGCGAGATGATGCAGGCGGCCATCGACCAGACCCAAAGCGTCGTCAATGGCGTCGTACGTTTGAAACTCTACAAAGGCAATGTACTGGTGGTGGGCCGCAAGTCCGACCGCAACAGCCTGTTCGACGAATCCATCGCGACCTTCGAGGAAGACGCCGGCGCCTATGATCAGGGCGATGCCACGGGCTTTATCCGCCTCAACGCGTTGCGGCTGAGGGTCGCTGGAAGGCGCCGGGGTTAGCCCTGGGACCGACTCCGGTATCTGTCGGCGGCGCGCGACACCGCGAATCGGCGGTGATTTGCGATACGAACCAGATCGGAAAGCAATTTTGCGCCGATGACCCTGTACAGACACCCAGGAATACTACAACTGGGCGGATATCGTTCCTCACTCCAGGCAGAGGGCGATGTGGAGGGCGCCCGGCGCGACCTTCAGGGTATCGGCCGGCACGAGCGGTGGTCGTTCTCGATCAGCCTTGGGGCGAACAACCCCGGCCCCGAACCTATTCCACTCGCTAGGGGCAGGGGCCGGATGGCTGGACGGTCGCAATTGCAATTTCCGTTTTCGCCGGCCCGAGCGTGCAAAAAGAGTACGTACTGTTTCCGTTGTCATACACTGACCAAACGTAAACTTGCCCACCCCCGTAATCGTATTCCACTCGGTTCGGTCGGGGTGGATTCCGATTGAAATTGTAGCGTAGCTGCCAGGTCCCAACCTGGTGGCTCGGGTCTACCGGGTCAGTCGGCCCCCTTGCATACTCGATCAGTGGATTAGGGCCGTCGCCCGTTCCCTGATGTAGTTCTTGCCACTTATTCCCCGCCAGCGCACCGACGCCAGTCGCGCACACCGTTTGGTTCTCCAACAACGCGGGTAGACCGCTGTTGACCCGATCGTTCTCACACTGCGCCCGGACGTGCCCCCCGATCGCCAGAAAAGCCAAAGCTACAATCGTTTTCAACCCTTTCATCGGGGTCCCTCGTTCGAAATGCCGACGACAAGAAACGCCGCCAGGTGGAGATTGTGAGTCGAAATCAAGCCAGAGATCGACCATTGTGGCGCCAGTACCAGCGCTGCGGTCGGGTGGCGGGCAAGCGCGGGCCGGATGCTACGCAGCAAATGGACAGCGATCGCATCCCCCTGTCGCTTGTGGAATCATTGCTCGCCTGCCGGCTTGATGACCACAGTGGTCGTGACTGAGATGCCGCAACAACCGCGGAAGCTGCCGAGCAATTCGAGCACCACAGGATCTACGCGGTCGTTGTGGGCAACTCCGACGGCGACTCCCCGCGCGATTGCAGTTCGTCAAAGGGATCCGGAGCGTTGCGCGTGCGGCCGACGGCTTTGAGCCGATCCAGATAGTCGAGCCAGAGCGGCTGCCAGGCGCGACCGAGTTTGTACAGGTATTGCCAATCGTAAAGGCCGGACTTGTGGCCGTCGTCAAAGACGATCTTTACCGCATAACTGCCGATCTGCTGCAGGTCGCTGATGTTGACCGTCTCTTTGTCTATCTGGAGCTTGGCTTGATCCGGCCTGTGGCCGCGCACCTCCGCGGATGGCGAATAAACTCGGAGATACTCGCAGGGGAGCCGGAAGTGAGCGGCATCATCGTAGACGATCTCCAACACGCGTGATTTCTGATGCAGGTTGATCTGCGTTGGGAGTGGATTCTTCTGCATGCGCTCATCGGGCCCGTGACGGCGTCTGGATTGATCTAAGGCGATTTCTGTCAAATCGCATCGTTCACCAGCTCTCGGGCACACCGGTGATCTCCGGCCAGCCGGCAGCGTGCTGTTCGACCAGGCCCATCATCATGTCGATATGCGCGGAATCGTCATTCAAGCATGGAACATAGTGATAGAACTCGCCACCAGCCTCGAGGAAGTAGCCTCGGTTTTCTACGTTGATCTCTTCCAGTGTCTCAAGGCAGTCAGCGGAGAATCCCGGGGCGATCACGTGGACGCTCTTGACGCCGTCACCGCCCCAAAGCTTCAATGTCTCGTCCGTGTACGGCTGAAGCCATTCGTCACGACCAACACGGGACTGGAACGAGACCATCCAACGGTCCTCGGGCAGCTTGAGTCGCTCCACGACCATGCGCGCGGTCTTGTGGCAGTGGCAGTGGTAAGGATCGCCGGCCGTGAAATAGCGTTTTGGAATGCCATGGAAAGAGAACAACAGCCGCTCGGGTTCGCCGTGCTCGGCCCACGCAGAACGGATACTGTCGGTCACCGCGTTGATGTAGTCGAGGTTGTCGTGATAGTGGTTTATAAAGCGCAGTTCCGGCAACCAGCGCCAGGTGCTCAGTTCGTCCGTGACCGCGTCGAAGACCGAGGCGGTCGTAGTGCCCGAGTATTGGGGGTAGAGCGGCAGGACCAGCAGTCGCCGCACATTCGCTTCCTTCATCCTACCCAGAGACTCGGCCACGGACGGGTTTCCGTAGCGCATGCCAAGTTCAACCAGGGCACTCTTGCCGAAGCGCTGCGCGATGCGCTCCTGAAGCTCCGTTGCCTGGCGCCGAGCCACGTCCAGCAGCGGCGAGCCGCGCTCGGTCCACACGGCTTGGTACGCACGCGCTGAACGGCTTGGGCGCACGCGCAGGATCACGCCGTGCAACACCAGCCACCAGATTGGCCGCGGTATCTCTACGACGCGCGGATCCTTTAGGAACTCCGACAAATAGCGGCGCACCGCGGACGGCGTTGGCGCGTCCGGCGTCCCGAGATTAAGCAGCAACACGCCAAGGGACTCGGGCGTTCCATGCTCGAATCCAGGCGCGTTCTTATACTTCATTGACAGCACGCTTCAGGCTTCCTTGAATTTTGTGGTGAAGTTAGCACTGTGGCGCAGGCCAACGGGTGTTTCAAGCGGGCCATTGAAGGAATCTCCGCTGGGCAGGCAGAAACAAGCGATGAAAGCTGGCGGTAGCAGCCAAACCCCCGCCCGCATGCCATAGGCTCAATTCAGCGAATAACGCCACAGCAAGCCTGATACCGCGGACGTCCGCACCATCGATCGCCGTCGATCAGGCGTGTGCGCGGCGCAGCTCCGCCTCAACGCGGGCGCGATGCACAAACTCGGTGTCGAGAACCCTTGGATACATGCGCCACAACTGCGACACCGCCGATGCGTGCTGACTCGCGGCGAGCTCAAGTTTCCTACGCATCACATCCGGGAGCGCCGGGAGCATGAGGAGATATGGGGACAACCAGCGAAAATAATCGTCAACAAGCGCTTGAGTTGTCTCATCCGACCAATCGACGCGCAGATTGAAATCTGGAAAGGCCGCGTCGGGCAACCAGCGGCCGACAAGCGTCTCCGGAGCATCGAATCCGAAGCAACGGCCCCCGGCCGCATCACGGCGGAACCACTGGGTAAGACGTCGCCCTCCAGCGGCGTCGAACACGCGGCGCTCCAACAGGTCCGCATGACGCCCGGGGCCGGACCCATCGCGCTCGGCGATGCCTTGCGCGCTTAATGTGGCGGATACGAAGCGGCGCTCGCCGCGTCCGCCAGCGTTCCAATCCGGTCGACCAATCTCCGTCAGACTGCTGTCATCGGTCTCGGCGCCCAGATCAATGGCGGTCGCTAGGAGCGCCAGCGGCGCATCGTCCGCGTCCAGAAGCCAAAGCTCCAGTTCAGGCACCAACGCGAACGGCACTCGCGGAGACGCTTCGGCAACGGCCTCAACGAGCCGCTCGGACTCCTCCAACATACGTCCAACATGGAGAATCGGGCTCAACGGCACGCGAGCGACGCCGTCGGCCTTGGTCCAGACGCCGAAACGGAAATAGCGCAACTCATCGCCGTAGCCGTCGCCGCTCCACAATCCCCGCGGCGGATAGGCCGCCACCTGCAACTGCCAGTGGCGGCCATCGAAACTCAACGCGCGTCCGCCGGGACTGCGGACCACGGCCACCAAGCCGAGGAACGGGCTGGCCCGGCGCAAGCTGTAGCAATCTGGCAGTCTTCGGGTTGCCGGTTTCGCGCCGGCCCCGGAATTCATGCGTCCAATTCGTGCTTGAGCTGCGCGAAGATGGCACGAAAGCGTTCGGGATCGGCATGACCAAACACCGGGTCCGCAGCCTTGGGCGCGCGCGCCTCGATGTCGGCCCAATCGGCCGGGGTCAGGGTTTGCGCGGCGATTGGAAAGGCCTCCGTGTCCTCCAGTACCATGTGCGCTCGCAAGGTCGCAAGCAATTCGCGACCTTGCTGTTCCACGTCCTCGCGGCGCAGCACCTCCTCGTGCACGATGCCCTCGAGTGAATCGCGGAAACGACGATTGAGCTGTGTCAGGGTCTCGTGCTGGAGCATCAGGCGACGTAGCACGTCATGGCCCTGATTCGGCACCGCGAGCAAGCGCTCGAAGATCATATCCTCGGAGGGATGGTGCACCTGATCGGAGTAGTCGATCATGTACTCAAGCAACTCCGCCATCAACTCGTAATCCGGCTCGTCGCCGCCGTGGAAGCGGTCCAGCAGTCCCTCGAGAAGCTCCATGATCCGCGCCAAGCGCCGGTGTTCTTCTCCGAGACGGTTCAACAAAGCACTCATGCGGAAACCTCATTAGGCACGGGGGCGTCGCTCGGAAAGGCGCGCCCGTTGTCGGTCGGGTCCGACCATATGACAGTGTCGGCGTCGATTCAAACCGCGCCGGTGTCGGTGTCGTCCCCATTCTTGCCTCGGGTGCGCCGCCGACGTTCGTCCCACAAGTCTCTCAGCCAGCGCCAAAGCAGACCCCGGGGCGGGCTGCTACCGTAGAGCACATAGGTCAGCGCATGGGTGTTCTGCAACGTCCAGCGCATACTGCCGTGGGCGTCCGGCTGGCCGCAGAATAGCAGCCGATCGCCCTCGCGCAGCTGATCATCCACGGGTGGCAGCAGCGTGCGGCTGTTCTCGCGACGGCGCATCAGCGCGATCGCCGGCAACTCGCAGCCCCGGTCACGCGGGTCGAGCAGCAGGTCGCGGATCGTTGGTACCGCTCCCTGTTGACGCAACAGGGTTGGCGCGTAGGCGTCGTCGGCATCGATGCGGAGCTCCCAGACCTCGGGCACGCGGTCATGCACCAGCGCAATGATCCGACTCGCGAGCTGACAGGCCCAGGCGTCGTCCTCGTAGCGCGCATAGTTCGCGAACTCCGTCAGCAGCGGCGTGCTGAGCAGCACGCGAATCCGATTGGCGACGATGGAACTCGGATGCATCAGGACGTCCGCGTCGACCGCGTCGAACAACTCCCGGTTCATCAGGTGGTTCTCACGCAGCACGGTGAAAAGTCGCGGGTTCAATTGCTGCGCGGTCATGACGATGGACAGGTTGTTGGCGTCGTTGTCGGTGCCCGCAACGAGCCCGACCGCCCGATGGATATCCGCTTGCTCCAGGGTCTCTGCCTCAGTGCCCCGTCCCTTTACCCAAGTACCGGGCGGCTCGCCCGTGCGCTCCGGCATGGCCTCGATCACCACCAGTTCAATATCCTGTTCCACCAGGTGCTGATATAGCGCCTTGCCGAACCGTCCATAGCCGCAGATAACCCAGAGCCCATCAGCGGGAGGGTAGATGGGCTCTGGCAGGGCAGTGCCATGCAGGCCTCCCAACCAGTCCGAGAGTAACGTCAGGCAAGGTCCCTGAAATGCGGTGGCAAGATAGAGGGCGAAGATATCAAAAGGATCGTAAATATGATCGGTGCCGAAGGACGCCATGTTGGCCTCCACGTCGTGGGAGTCCGCCCGGCAGATCACCTTGGCGTCCGGCTGCATCAATTTGGCGGAGAGGGCAACCTTGAGATTGACCTCATTGGATGAAGTCAGCGCCAATACGCTGGCACAACGTGGATTGCGAAGCCCGGCCAGCAGCAGGCTTCCGGGGCGTGCCACGTCGGCACGCAGCGTCGGAACAAACTCACGCAAGTTCTCAAGCTTAAGTAGATTGACCCGCTCCGGGTTGTTGTCCAATACCACGGCCCGCTGACCGCGGTCGGTAAGCGCGCGCACCAAACCGCTACCAGTCTGGCCGTAGCCACAGACCAGGTAAAAGGGCTCGCGAATGGCACTGACGCGTCTGGAAAACCGACGCTCCTCGATGGCCCGTCGCAAGGCGTTGTCCTGCAGCAGCGCGATCAGTGAGCCGATGGAGTAGAGCCAGACGATCACGGTCGCATAGACACAGACCGAGACCCAGATGCGCTGAGCATCGCTGAATGCGAACGGGATCTCGCCAAAGCCGATGGTGGTCGACATAAAGCTGACGAAATAGAAGGCGTGGAAGAGATCCATGCGCCATGGATTGCCGTCCGCATCCTGGCCTGGGATCAGGACCAGGCCGAGCATCGCTACGGCATAGACAATAACGAGGGCAAGTAACGGCGCCCGCATGCGCCGAAAGACGAGAAAAAAAATACTGTCCATGCGCGATCACGGACTCCCGGTTAAAAGGGCGCCCCGGCAGCGCTGGTCAGCGCCGTAGCATCACTGTCTCGATGATCAGCAATACCACCGAGACGACGTTGGCGACGACCGCTCCGGCGGCTAGCGAAACGATGCTGGCCACCACACCTGGTGTCAAACCGGTCTGCGTACCATGCATCGCGATGGTCCAAACCATGGCCGCGGCAACGAGCTGCAACATCGCAACCAGGCTTGTTGCCAGCAGCACCGCGCCCATTTGGGTGCGGTCGCCGAGTTTGAGGATGGTGGCAATGGCGTTGACCAGGAACACCGCCGCAAACTCCCAAACGTGGTGGTGGCTTGGATCGTCGACGTCTCCGAAGACGAAACCGAAATTCAGAGTCAGCGCCAACAAGATGAAAAAACCGAAGACGACCTTTTCAGGATTCACGGGGCGCTCCTTTTCAAAGGGGAGTGGCGATACGATGTGGGACGAGCCTCCGAATCTGGAGCGGCTCGGAGCACATGCCGACATCGCGTTGCGAGGTAGGGTAATGCAGGGGACTCAGGCCTGATATCGGCGCATAATCGGTGCTTGAAAAACAAGTTGCAACCGTTCGGGTGCCTGTCGTTTTTGGCAAATGCTCGACAGCGGAATGCCTTTCTGCACAAGGACAACACATGGACAGGATACATTCGCGTCTTCCGTCGCGCACACACCAACGCGGCGCCCCGGTTTCGAGGCTGCCGGAGGCATTGCATGCACCCCGCCACGAACTCAACCACCCAGCGGTCGGGCGCATCGCCTACTACAAAAGCGCCCCAAGCCGAGGCGCCGACAACCGCCCGCTGTTGTTGATCCACAGCATCAACGCCGCGCCGAGCAGCTACGAGGTCAAACCGATCTTTGAGTGTTTCCAAGACCGGCGCCCCGTCTACAGCATCGACCTGCCAGGATTCGGCCACTCAGAACGTCGGAATCGGCGCTACTCGCCGCAGCTCTATGCCGATGCCATCAACGCGCTGCTGGATCAAGTCATCGGCGAGACCGCAGACGTGCTGGCGCTCTCCCTGAGTGCCGAGTTCGTCGCACGCGCCGCGCTCGCGAAGCCCCACGCTTTCGCCTCCCTCGCTCTGATTTCCCCGACCGGCTTCAGCACCCGTGCAATGCCGTCGGCCGAGGTCGGTCGATTTGCCCACAGTGCGCTGAGCGTCCCATTTTGGCGTCAGGGGCTGTTCGATTTGCTGGCCTCGAAGCCGAGCATTCGCTATTTTCTGAATCAGTCCTTCAGCGCCAACGCGCCGGAGGAACTGATCGACTACGCCTATGCGACCGCCCACCAACCAGGCGCCTGCCATGCCCCACTGGTGTTCCTGTCAACGCAGTTGTTCACCCGCAACGCGCTGGACAAGCTTTACACCCAACTGCCTTCGCTGCCGGTCCTCACGATCGCGGACCGCGATCCCTATGTCACCTTCGAACGCCTTCCAGGGTTTGCGGCGAAGCACCCGACTTGGCGGCTCCAGACACTCGCTCCTCACATGGGGATACCGCAATGGGAGCGTAGCGAGGCGACCTGTGGTGCCCTGGCCCAATTCTGGCGCGACGTCGGGCCCGATCAGCGGTCGGGACCTGTCCGCTGAAACAGGCTTCTGACCCCGAAATAGAGCCCGCCACTGATCAGCATCACTACCTCGGCGGCGACGAACCACGCAAGGAATAGAAAACCGACGTCGGACCATGCAATACGGCCGCTAGCCGAGTCGGTTAGTTCGCCCTGAAAGTTGTGCATAAAGCTGATTGCGGTCATCAGCAACGCGATGATCAGTGACCAGGAGAACGACAGCATCAGCAAGGAGGGTTTTTGCTTCATTCGGTTCGGGACTCAGGGTAGCAATGCAAGCGCGCGAGATGCTGCCTCGCGCCGGAATGGGCGGCTTCGATCGAAACGACAAACCGTCCCAAGTATGTCTGAAGACCTTCTTCCGAAGGACCTGCGGTACCGCACGAACAGAGAGGACGCGTTTCAGGCAACGTGTTGGGCTGGTTCCGCCGCGGCCGTTTCGGCCTCCTCCTTGAGCGACCAGTGCGCGACCAGGTTGAGCATCCGCATGGTGGCGCCGATGGCGGCGAACACCTGGTTGGCGTGCACGCCGCGGGTCCTAAACTCGCCGCTTTCCGGGCGCGACCAAGTGATCGTGCACTCAACCAGTGCATCCGTGCGCCCGCCCTTTGGGATACGCACTTCATAGTCGGCAAGCTGGGCCAGGGCCAGTCCCTTGGGCTTGGTGATGCGCGCTAGGGCGCCGTTGAACGCATCGAAGCCACCGTTGCCGCTGCCGACCGCGGTGAGTTGCTGGTCATGCAGGCGAATCTTGATACTCGCGGTCGACTCCAGGCCGAGGCTGCTGGAGACGTTGCAGGACAGTAACTCCGCGTGGTTGTAATCACTGCTCTCCAACACCTCGGCGATGATGAATGGCAGGTCCTCAACCGTGATGCTTTTTTTGGAGTCACCCAACTCAACAATGCGCGCCAACACCCTGCGCTGATTTTCGTCGGACAGCGTGATGCCAAGCCGCTCGAGATTCTTCGACAAGGACGCTTTACCACTGAGCTTGCCCAGCGCATAGGTGCGTCGGCGACCAAAGCGCTCCGGTGACAGCCGTGTCACGTAAAGACCGCCCTTGTGGTCGCCGTCTGCATGGATTCCGGCGGTCTGGGTGAACACGTCCTCGCCGATGATGGGTGCGTTATCGGCCACACGCTTGCCGGAAAAATACTGCACGAGCTCGCTGACACGAGCCAGGTGGCTTTCGTCGATAGCCAGCTCCATACCAAGCTGGTCGCGCAGGTTGACGGTCACCTCCGCCAGGGACGCGTTTCCGGCGCGCTCGCCGAGACAGTTGACCGTGCAGTGCACAGAGGCGGCGCCGGCCTGGGCCGCGGCCACGACATTGGCGGTGGCGAGGCCATAGTCGTTGTGGGGGTGGAAGTCGAACAGACAGTCCGGAAACCGCTGGCT
>JBATTL010000688.1:0-2325 GCA_049670525.1 Thiohalocapsa sp.
CTGTTTGTAGCGTCTCGCCATGCCATCTTTCCAACCGAGTCTGACTCGGTCGCAATTTTACTCCCATGGGACGTGACGCGGAATACTTTCACAATCTCCAGGCTTGGGGGCGGCGTGCGGTCCGGAAGCTGATGGGCGGTCTTGGCCTGGAAGTAGGTCTTGACCAACTGCTTCTGGACCTGCCACGCGAGACCGTCGGTGAAGGACTTCGCGAGCAGCAGGTAACCGGACTCGGTGAGGACAATGAGGCCACGCGGGGGGACGGTGATTCCAAATGTCGCTAATCGCGACTTTTGAGAAGAATCAACACGGTGGAGGTCTTCTCCGGCGCTAAAGTGCTTTCTGTTCTTCGCGAATTGCTTGCGTGATGTTCCGGCGACTTTGTGATGCGCCCTGTCCACCATGGCGAAGGTGACGACGGGCTGGTCCTGGTAATCGACATAGGGGATGGACGTGTCGTTGGAGACGGCGATGGTTTGAGCGGTCATGGTGTGATCCTCGGGAGTTGAGAACCGCCACCGGCCGCTGCTAGTACAGCCGCGCCGAAGCATGGCGAACATCAAGCTTCCAGCGGTTTGCCCTGGAAGGTCCACTTGAAGGGCTTGGCCATGGTCTTGTTGAAGTAATCGATGAAGCTGGTGATGCGCTCGCGCAGTGCGTTGGTGGATGGAAAGTTGCCGCGGCGGATGACCTTGCTGCCGAGGATGCCGAACCAGACTTCGATCTGATTCATCCAGGAGGCGTGCTTTGGCGTGTAGTGGAAGACGATGGACTTGTCGGGACATTCCAGAAAGGCGGCACCGGTCTCCATGGACGCGAGGATGCCGGAGCAGCCCTTCACGCCGAGAGGTTCCTTGATACCGCAGCGTCGGGCGATCATGCGTACGAGGGCTTCGGACTTGTGGGTGTTGAGTTGGTCCAACACGATGTGATGGACGCGGTAGCCGAGGTGCGCCTCGATGAGTTCGTCGATGAAGCGGGCGCAGTCCTCTTCGGTACGCGTGTCACCGCAGCGAGCATGGACTTCGCCGGTCTCCACGCGCAACGCGGCGATGAGCGTCTGCGTGCCGTGGCGGCGGTACTCGAACTCGCGCGCCAGCGGTTTGCCGGGCGCCATCCGGCGGTCGGGGGCGATGCGCTCCAGTGCCTGGATGCCGGTGGCCTCGTCGACGCTGAAGACGATCTCGTCGTGGCGCAGGGCATGCTCACGGTAGACGCGGTTGATGTCGGCGATGCGCTCGTCGCGGCGCGGATCGGCCTTGGCGTTCAGCCAGTAGCGGCTGCGATGCGGCTGGATGTCTTTTTTTGAGCACTTTGCGCAGATGCCCCGCGGACAGATGCTCGACGATCCCCTGCGTGCAGACCTCCTCGGCAAGCTCGCGGCTGCTCCAGTGGCTGATGGGCCGATCGTACGTCTCGGGTGGCTCGCAAGCCATCGCCATGATGCGGCACCAGGCGTCGGCGTCGATGCGCGGCGGGCGTCCCGAGCGCGGACGGTCGCGCAAGCGCTCAACAACGGGTTCGCTCCCGCGCTCAAGCCAGCGCTTGGTCCAGAAGCTGACATCGCTCTTGTGGATGGCCAGCTTCTCGGCGATCGCTTGATTGCTCCAGCCGTCGCCGTTGGCCAGCAGAACGATGCGCGCGCGCCGCGCCAAGCCCTGTGCCGTGCTCGGCGCATCAACGAGTGCCTGCACGGTCTTGCGTTCTTCGGGCGAGAGATCGGTACGAAAGCGGGGTCGAGGCATGCTGGTTCCCCTACATCGATATTGCCATCAGCAAGATAGGATATACACTTTGAGTTGTTTATCAAACTTGGGCGCCGCTTTACTAGCCAGTGCGGCGTCACTTCGTTTCGTTGAGGTAGCGGAACACGTTGCGCTCACTGACGTCCCTAGCGTTGGCAACCTCCGCGACGTTCAGTCCGCTGGCTTGCAGCTCCTGCGCCCGGGCAGGCCGTGCCTTCGTCGTGCCGCTGCGTTGGCCCTTGTAAAGACCCTTTCGCTTCGCCACCTCGATGCCTCCTTCACGACCCGAGGGCGGAGAGTGAGACCGCAGAATTTGGGCAGCGTCGTGAACATATCTTCGTCCGTCTCTTGGCTTCCAATGTCTTGGCCGTCCGACAGTGCGGTGGTCATGCAAGCACGGACACGCTTGCGAAGCGATGTTGCCCTTGCGGCTGATGGACGGCGTGATGCTGTGTCTTTCGAGCAAGCGCTGGTAGCGACCAGAGGCATACCGACCGCTTCGATCTGAATGGTGGAGGATGCCCTTGTGGGGAGTTGCGCCGCCCCAGCGCCATGGTCGGGGCGTCTTTTGCCAGTTCGA
>JBATTL010000689.1:0-2585 GCA_049670525.1 Thiohalocapsa sp.
GTTCTGTCATGACTTGATACCTCTTGATGTGGATCGACGGGGTCGGTTGTTCTCTGGCACGTGACATGCCGGCCCCGAATCTTCATGGTGATCGACGCCAACTGACTGACCATTCCCTGAGACAGCCGGGGCGTCATTTGGATTGTCGCCTTCCAGCGTTTCTCCTGGCGCTCAAGCACAGCATCCCTGCCGTGCACCACGAGGAAAAGACGGCGCCTAGCTCAGAACCGGTTCAGCAGGCGCTGCTTTCGGCCCTTGCAGTGGACCGCGTCAGGATCCGAAGACCAGCTGTGCCAGGCCGATATATAGCGGGATGCCGATGGCGATCGCGACCGGGGTGCCGATACTCGTCGACGAGCCGATATATGAGGACGGGTTGGCAGTCGGTATCCCGGCACGCAGTGTCGGCGGCCCGGAGATGTCGGAGCTCGAGCCCGCGATGCTGGCTAGCAGCACCACACCGCCCGGGCTGAAACCGACCAGTACATGGGCGACGTATCCAAGCCCGAACGCGATCAGGCCGTGCACGATTGGCATGACAGCGGCGTAGACGGCGAACCAGTGGGCCACGCGTCGGAGCTCGTTCAATCGGGCGTATGCCTCGATGCCCATGATCAGCATCAACACTGACAGCAGACCGCGAAACAGTGGCTCGTAGAAGGTGTCGAATACCCGCTCGGGGTTCGTGAACAACCCGAGGGCAATCCCAAGCAACAAAGCCGAAAGGGCCGGGCCCTGAAGGCTTTCCTTGACGATTGGCCAAATCTCCACCTTTTCGCCAGAACCGTCCTTCTTCTTGAGATACACACTTGCGAGGACGATCGCGAGGACCAGCGCCGGGATGTCCATGAACGGGTACAGCGCGACGGCCCAGGGTTCGTAGGTGATGCCGTCGGATTCCAAAACGACCGTCGCCGCGGCGAGCGTTGACCCGCTGACGGCCCCGAATAGTCCGGCGGTCGCGATACCGTCCTCAGTTCGGATGCCGGGCAGCATGGCCAACGTGTAGCGGCCGATCAGGACGATCAGGCATCCCACGAGCACCGCGATCAACGCGGGGAGTAACATCGCCCCGAGGTCCGCGTCACCGATCGCCATACCGCCCTTCAGACCGACCTTCAAGAGCAGCATGAAGACGATAAATTTGTAGATGGCATCGGGGATCGTCAGCCGTGAACCGAGCGCGGCGATCAGGATGCCGCCCAACAGGAAAGCCAAGGTTGGCGATTGTAGCTGGTGCAAGAATCGCGCGCCGAAATCCAATAATACTTCCACGTTTTTAGCTCCTCGTTGTTTCCACTACTCGCAGCATGGCGCCATCCTGTGCGACGGCGTGCTTGCTGCGTCGTTAAGGCGGCCCTTCAATGCGACGGGTTGACTCGCCAAGCGAAGAGCGCAACTCGATCACAATGCGCGGGAGGCCGTTACTGGGCACGCCGCGCTTGGTTCGTGTTGGAGCAACGCTCCTTCTCTCCCAAGCTCCGTTCGGGCGACCTGGAACAGACCGCGATGGCCTTGACAGGGATCATGTGGGCAATTCGTCCCAACCGGATATCGGACTTTAGGGGCAAAAAGATCGATGAGAATCTATGGGTTCGGCAAAAACGATCGATTTTCGCGCAAAACCCGACTGCGACGACTGTACTCAGTCCGCAACTATCGGGTGTCGGTGGATCGGTTGCGAACGGGCCGAACCGCACAAACTCCCGATGACTTGAGCAGCGAGGGCGATACGACGATGAAGCAAACTCCGATCGGTCGACTGTGTGCAGGACTGGCAGTCGCTGGGCTTATCAGCGCCAGCGCCCCGAGCGCTGCGAGCGAAGCGCTGAAATACTATCCAACGTCGGTGGTGCCGATCTTGCCCACGCCGCAGGAGGCGCGCGCCATGCGAGAAGCAACGCCGCGTGGGATTGTGTCGACGCTGCAGCGAGCCCATCAACGCTCGGTCGATCAGGGTTGGATAGGCATTCCAGCGCTTGATCGCAACCCGCATGACGATACCGGGGATGTATCTGCCCATAGGCGGAGTATCGAAGGGGAATCGCGCGCATCGCCGTTCGGCGACGAGCTTCCATGATTTGACATCGGCTCCGCACCGGCTACTCGGAAAGAATGCGCCGTGCCGGGGTCGGTTGTCGTTGTGTCTGGATCGAGCGGTAGACCCGAGACGTCAGCGGCTGGAATGGGTTAGGGCCCGCCGGTTAGGTTGGGAAATCAAAAAGCAGCCGTTCGCGAAGATTCCGTGGCCTATGTCCGGTGACCAATCCATTGCAGCTGTTATACCCCCTATAGGCACAGATCGCGCTTTCCTCATGCGGAGTTTCAAGGAAAAGTTCTAACTCCTTGAACTCTAGATTATTTATACTTGCCGCTACCGAGTTGTCGACAGGTCCCTTTCCCGACGATGATCCGCATCGCGTTCTCCGAGCAGGATTTGAACCAGATTCAGCGGCTACGTTACGCACATCCGCACCCAAGAGTGCGCCGGCGCATGGAGGTGCTGTGGTTGAAGAGCCAGGGCCTTGCGCACCAGGAGATTTGTCGGCTCGCCGGTGTTTCGAGCAACACCTTGCGGCAGTACC
>JBATTL010000690.1:0-4753 GCA_049670525.1 Thiohalocapsa sp.
GGCCAGCGCTTGAGCACTCCGACGTCGAAGGCGCGTTGACATGAGCGAAGCGCGGGACAGCTCGTTTTCTATTCCTGCTGATTGCGGGCGAGATGGAAAATCGCCAGCATCGCTCTGGGCACCCCGACGCCACCTTGTGTCGAGGGTAAGCGCCGCGCACTTGCCTGAGAGCATTTGCTTGAGAACTGACTTGCTACTGCGAGAAGGTAGAGAATCTATATGAGAAAAAATCGCTATTGTGGCCGTCTGACGCACGGCATCGCTCTTGCCGCCCTGGCCTTGGGTTTTTGTGCGTCCGCCTCTGCGGCGAAGAGCGCAGATGATGAACCCGTCAAGCTCGTTGGCGCCGGTGCCAGCTTCCCCGCACCGCTTTATCTGCGCTGGTTTCGGGATTATTACAAACAGCACCCGAATGTCCAGGTCGACTATCAGAGCACCGGCAGCGCCGCGGGCATCCGGGATCTGATCAACGGCCGCATCGACTTTGCCGGTTCGGATCTGCGCCTGCGCGATGATCAGCAGTCGCAAGTGCCGGGTGGCGTGCGCCAGGTACCGATGACTGCCGGTGCCATTGTCTTGGCTTACAACCTCGAGGGCGTAGCGGACCTGAAACTCTCGCGCAACGCCTTGATCGGTATTCTGACCGGGCGGATAGCGCGCTGGAATGACCCGATCATCGTCGCCGACAACCCGGGAACGGATATGCCCGATTTGCCGATCAGCGTCGTCGTTCGCGGCGAAGGCAGCGGCACCACCTACCATCTGACGCGCCACCTCAGCGCTGTGAGTCCGGAGTTCGCGGACATGATCGGGACCACGATGAGCCCGAATTGGCCAAAGGCCTTGAAGCAGCGCGGTATGCTCATCAAGGGTAAAGGTAATGATGGCGTAGCGGCACTAGTGCGGGCCATTCCAGCCTCGATCGGCTATGTCCAGTACGCCTACAGCTATCTGAGCGGTATGAGCATGGCCGCTTTGGAGAACCGATCCGATCAGTTCGTGGCGCCGGACCAGGTGAGCTTCGCGGCGGCACTGGATGCCATCAGTGCTGACCCGGATCCCAACGGAATCGCCGATCCCGGCGGCGACGCCTCGTATCCCATCATCGCGTTGTCCTGGCTGTTGCTGCGTGACGAGTACGAAGATTCCGCCAAGCAGCGGGCCTTGGCCGAAGTCATAGACTATGCGCTGGGTCCGGGGCAGGCGGTGAGCGAGCAACTCGGGTACATACGCTTCTCCAGCGAGGCTCGCGCCTATGTCCGTCGCCTATTGGGTCGCGACGAGTAGACTTCGGCCGTGCGCGGCCGGCCGCATCGACCAGTGCACTATGTGTAGAGCTGTTGCCGCGCCCTGGCCCCGCGATGACCGTCTCCGCCCACAATGTGCCGACCCGTGATCGAGCAACATCCCAATGTCCGATGAGTCATTCGAAATTGGCAGATTTCCTTGCCCCTGCTGTGGGCACTTGGTACACGATCAGGTGCCCGGCTTTCATCAGGTGTGTCCCATCTGCGGCTGGGAGGACGATCTGACGCAGTTGCGCTTTCCGGAAATGCCCGGCAGCAGTAACACCGTCAGTCTGGCCGAGGCGCAGCAGAACTATCGCAACTATGGTGCGTCCGAGCGGCGAAACGTCGGCAGCACCCGCGCTCCAGTGGATGGGGAAACGGTGGAGGTCAGCTGGCGTCCGCTCGATACCGATCGAGACAATATCGAGCAGCCGAGCCGCGGTGCCAGCTATGCTGACTCCTATCCCTGGCCTGATACGACGGTGCTGTATTACTGGCGCCGGACCTATTGGCGGCGTCGCGCCAGCTGACTCGGGGTCTCTTTCTCCTTGCGCCCTGGAGTGCCTGTCATGCGCGTCGTTGTCGCCCCGAACGCCCTGAAGGGCAGTTGCAGCGCAAGTGCAGCCGCGGTGGCGCTGGCCGAGGGTGTGCGTCGCGTATTGCTCGACGCTGACATCCTGCAGGTTCCCGTGGCCGACGGCGGTGACGGCCTCGCCGATGTCCTGACTCATGCGCTCGGCGCCGAGCGTCGTCCTTACTCGGTGACTGGACCTCGCTTCGCGCCGGTCGACGCCGAGCTGGCCTGGATCGCTGATCGCCAAACCGCCGTGATCGAGATGGCCTTGGCCAGTGGCTTGGCACTGCTATCGGATGCCGACCGCGATGCCACTGTGACCACGACCTTGGGCACCGGCGAGCTGATGCGCAAGGCATTGGATCTCGGTGCCGAAAAGCTCGTGGTTGGGATTGGTGGTAGTGCGACCAATGACGGTGGCATTGGTGTGGCCGTCGCTCTTGGCTATCGATTCCTGGATCGTGCAGGGACTGTCGTGTCGCCCGTTGGCGGCAATTTACAGCGGATCGAGCAGATTGATGCAGACGGCACGGACCAGCGTCTTCACGCCGTCCGCATTGAGGCCATTTGCGATGTGGACAATCCGCTGAGCGGTCCCAATGGCGCGGCGCGGGTCTACGGGCCGCAGAAGGGTGCGACGCCGGATCAGGTGGCGTCGCTCGATGCCGGCCTCGCGCATTTGGCGATGCTGATCCAACGCGATCTGGGTGTCGACGTTCGCGAGATCCCCGGAGCCGGCGCCGCCGGTGGTCTCGGTGCCGGCCTCATGGCCTTTTGCGGCGCCGAACTGTGCCCCGGGGCCGAGGTCGTACTGGAACTCGTCGAGTTGGATCGACATCTTGTGGGCGCCGATCTGGTGCTTACGGCGGAGGGTCGCATCGATGGACAGACCCGTTTTGGCAAGGCACCCGGTGCGGTTGCCGCCCATGCTGCCCGGCTCGGCGTGCCCTGCATCGCGATCGCCGGAAGTATCGGCGACGACGTTGCCGGGTTACACGAGGCCGGTGTCCAAGCTGTATTCAGCCTATGTTCCGGCCCCATCGCTTTGGAGCATGCTCAGGCCCAGAGCGAAGCGCTGTTGGCGCGTTCCGCCGAGCAGGTAGTCCGCGCATTTCTGGCTGGATTTTCCGGACGTCGATAGTTCGGCGTTTCGACAGGATCGAATGTCGCGGCCGAACCGAGCTCAGCCTTCGCACCGAGGCGGGGCTCTCAGGGTGAAGCGGCCGCTGCAACACGCAAATCCATGAAATGCCTCAAACCCAATAACCAAAATTTAAATAATTGTCTTTTCAAATAGTCGAGCGGTGGATAAGGTTGGGAATAAGACCGACTAGTTCGGTCAAAAATTAGCCGCCCCCATTGCAACGGGCGCGAAAGCGCCTTGCGTCTACGATTGGGCGGCATAGCAGACATCATTGTGGAGAATGCCATGACCGGTACCCCGACCCGCGAACAACAGATCCAGGCCGTTGACAAGGACTGGGCCGAAAATCCACGTTGGACCGACGTCGAGCGCGGCTACAGCGCGGCAGACGTTGTGCGTCTGCGTGGCAGCGTGCAGCCCGAATACACCATTGCCCGCCGCGGCGCTGAGAAGCTTTGGGGTCTGGTTCATGGAGACGCCAAGAAAGGCTACGTTAACTGCATGGGCGCCATCACCGGTGGTCAGGCGATGCAGCAAGCCAAGGCCGGAATCGAGGCCATCTACCTCTCTGGCTGGCAGGTGGCGGCAGATGGCAACACCTCGGAGACGATGTATCCGGACCAGTCGCTGTATGCCTACGATTCGGTACCGACCATGGTCCGTCGTATCAACAACACCTTCAAACGCGCCGACGAGATCCAGTGGTCCAAGGCGATCGGTCCCGGTAATGATGGCTATGTGGATTACTTTCTGCCGATCGTCGCGGATGCCGAGGCCGGCTTCGGCGGTGTGCTGAACGCCTTCGAGTTGATGAAGAACATGATTGCCGCCGGCGCCTCTGGCGTGCATTTCGAGGATCAGCTTGCGGCCGTCAAGAAGTGTGGTCACATGGGTGGAAAGGTATTGGTGCCTAGTTCCGAAGCAGTGCAGAAGTTGATTGCCGCACGCCTGGCCTCCGACGTCATGGGTGTGCCGACGCTGCTGCTGGCGCGCACCGACGCTGAGGCTGCCAACCTGCTGACCTCCGATGTCGACGACAACGACCGGCCGTTCCTGAGCGGCACGCGCACGTCCGAGGGCTTCTACCAGGTCAAGAACGGCCTCGAGCAGGCCATCAGCCGCGGTCTGGCCTACGCGCCATATGCTGATCTCGTCTGGTGCGAGACCGGCACGCCAGACCTCGGCTTCGCTCGCGAGTTCGCGCAATCCGTGCTGGCAAAAAACCCGAACAAGCTCCTAGCCTACAATTGCTCGCCATCCTTCAATTGGAAGAAGAACCTGGATGACGCCACCATCGCGAAGTTCCAGGACGAGCTGGCCGATATGGGCTATCGCTATCAGTTCATCACCCTGGCCGGTATCCACAATATGTGGTTCAACATGTTCGACCTTGCCTACGACTACGCGCGCGGGCAAGGCATGAAACACTACGTCGAAAAGGTACAGGAGCCGGAGTTCGAGTCCCGCGACCGCGGCTATACCTTTGTCTCCCACCAGCAGGAAGTGGGTGCGGGTTACTTCGACGACGTCACAACGACCATCCAGGGTGGCGCTTCTTCAGTGACAGCGTTGACCGGCTCGACGGAAGAAGAACAGTTCTGACGTCGGAGTTCCGTGGGAGTTCGGGGCTGGTTCAGCCCCGACATCATCAGTTGCGTGGGCGGCGTATGACGACTGAGGTACTCGGCCCATCGCGGTGTCCTTAGGCGATGTCTGTCGAATCTCATACCAGCTGACTTGTCTTGA
>JBATTL010000691.1:0-2057 GCA_049670525.1 Thiohalocapsa sp.
GGTTTCCTCTGGAAGATGAGAGAGCCCGGGCTGCGGCAGAACCTGTAGAGCGGACGCGCCACCGTTCGCGGTGGAAGGATAGCCGCGAGCCGTTTACACTAGCTAATAGGGCCGGTTTCCAGCACAACGAAAAGAGGTTTTTCCTATGCGAGTCGGAGAGTACATGACTCAGAGCCCGTTTACCGTGTCCGAGCAGACGAGCATGAAAGAGGCGATGCTCATGCTCGATAGGCACCACATCCGTCATTTACCGGTCACCACCGGCTCCAAGATCGTGGGGATGGTGACGGATCGCGACATCCGTCGAGCCACACCCTCGCTGCAGTCGGGTTCCGAGGGGGACTACGAGCAGGTGCTGGCGACCACTCCCGTGGATCGCATCATGACCAAGGAGCCGGCGACGGTGATGGCGGTGACCGAAGACACCCCGCTGGTCGATGCGGTGCGCTTGATGGTGCAGAAGAAATTCGGAGCCCTTCCGGTGGTCAGAGGTGGGGAGCTGGTCGGGATCATCAGCGAGATCGACGCGTTAAAAATCCTGGCAGAACGAAAAGAAATTTTGCCTATGCGGGTCGGAGAGCACATGGAAGAGAACCTGTTTACCGTGTGCGAGACGGCGAGCATGAAAGAGGCAGTGTCCTTGCTCGGGAGGCACCACATCCGTCATTTGCCGGTTACCAACGGCGCCAGGCTCGTGGGGATGGTGACGGATCGCGACATCCGTCGAGCCACGCCCTCGCTGCTGTCGGGTATGCGACGGGAGGACTTCGTGCAGAAGATGGTGGCCACACCCGTGGCTCACATCATGGCCAAGGAGCTGATGACGGTGACCGAAGACACGCCGGTGGCCGATGCGGTGCGCTTGATGGTGGAGAAGAAATTCGGAAGCCTTCCGGTGGTGAGAGGTGAGGAGCTGGCCGGGATCTTCACCGACACCGACGCGTTAAATATCCTGCTGGAACTGGAAAAGCCAGCGGGCTCCCCGCGCGCCTAACAGCAATCGTTGCCCTCAACGCAGTAGGGCCCCTCCGCCAGCTCGGTGACGTCATCGTCCGTCTCTGTTTCGTCTCTCGCGGGTGGCGCACCGCGTCCTTTTGCTGCAAGCGAAGATGCCCGCTTGCTCGAGTGAGACCTCCTGCGCAGAAAAGCTACTTGGCTGGCGACGCGCTCGAAGCCGGGCCGATGGATCAGCTCCTGGGTTCGTCGATCACCGACCGCATCGCCGTCGGGCCGGAGCAGGGTCCCAAGGTATTCACGCGGCAGACACTGCCGGCCTGCGACGAGCCCTTCGATGACGGGGTCGGGAAGGTCGCCGGATTTTCCCTGCAGGCCGGCGTGGCGGCGCGGGCGGATCAACGCCAGAAGCTCGAGCGGCTGTGTCGCTACAGCAGTCGGCCGGTCATCGCGGAAAAGCGCCTGTCGCTCACGCCGAACGGCAACGTTCGCTCCCAGCTGAAGACGCCGTACCGCGACGGCACGACGTACGTCATCTGACTCCGGGCATCCTGCCCTTGGAGGCTGTCCGACTTAGTCCGCCAGGAGGCTATATCGACCGAAAATCGGTCAATAACTGGCCAAGAGCAGCGCGCGCTACGCTGAATTTGACGATTTCGTGCGACTCGAAATCGTCGAAATTCTCGTAGACGCGCATCGTGACACTAAGTCGGACAGCCTCCTTGGCCCTTCGGGCCAGCCTTCGGCTGTTCAGGATCGCTCCCGGCGATCTTGTCGACCCACTGGATTTCATCGCCCGGCTGGCAGCCCTGGTTCCGAAACCAAGGGTGAACCTGACCCGTTTCCACGGGGTGTTTGCGCCCAATAGTAAACACCGTGCGCGGGTGACCCCGGCCAAGCGGGGCGGGGGAGGCCAGCATGCCAAGACAGCGGATCCGGAGGAGCGGACACCGGCCGAACGCCGCGCCGCGATGACGGGGTTTTTGGCCCGAGCCGTCAAAAATCTGCACTATGGATTCGTGTTCGCGTAGAGCCTGTTGACTGCCTCGGAGGACAGCTGCTGGCGTAACCGCTCGAAATCCAGCGGCACGAAGAAGTCTTCG
>JBATTL010000692.1:0-5050 GCA_049670525.1 Thiohalocapsa sp.
GTCACACCCCATGCGGCCTGGTCCAGCCGCGAGGCCAGGAAGCGACTGCTCGATGGGGTTGCCGCGAACATCGCGGCCTTTGCGGCGGGTGAGCGTCGCAATCGCGTGGATTGACGATCATCATCCCTTGACCGTCAGCACCTGCTTCAGGGTATGCACGACGTCGACCAGGTCGTTCTGGCTCGCCATGACCTTGTCGATGTCCTTGTCGGCCGCTGGAATCTCGTCGATCACACCCTTGTCCTTGCGGCACTCGACGCCCAGGGTCTGGGCCTCCAGGTCCTTGCGGGTGAAGCGCCGCGTGGCCTCACCACGGCTCATGCGGCGTCCGGCCCCATGCGAGCAGGAGCAGAAGGACACGGGGTTATCCAGCCCGCGCACGATGTAGGAGCTCGCACCCATGCTTCCGGGAATGATCCCCAGATCGCCCACCCGCGCCCGGATCGCGCCCTTGCGGGTGTGAGATAGACGTGCTCGCCGAAGTGGTGCTCGCGCGCCACGTAGTTGTGGTGGCAGTCGATCGCCTCGGCCGTCGCCTCGAACGGCGGCAGCTGCCGGCGCAAGACATCGAGGATGAGCCGCATCATCTGGCGGCGGTTCTCCATCGCATAGTCCTGCGCCCAGCCGACGGCCTCGACATAGTCGTCGAAGTGACGGCTCCCCTCGGGCAGATAGGCCAGGTTCTGATCCGGCAACTGGATCATCCAGTGCTCCATCTCGCGCTTGGCCAGCGCGATGAAATGCATCCCGATACGGTTGCCGATCCCGCGCGACCCGGAGTGGAGCATGATCCAGACTTGCTGCGACTCGTCGAGACAAAGCTCGATGAAGTGGTTGCCGCCACCCAGGCTGCCGAGCTGGCTCTGCCAGCGCGCATTGAGCTTGGGATTCTTGCCCAGAATCGGCTGGAGGCCGGGCGCCACGCGCTGCAGTCCCGGCTCACACCAGGCGTCATTGGCGTGACCCGCCATGCCGACCGGTACCGCACGCTCGATCGCCGCCCGCACCTTGGTGAGCGAGCCACCGGGTTTCTTGGTCTATTCATCAGTCTTCACTCCATATTGAACTCCAGGCAGAGCCGGCGGGGGTAGGGGCAGGGCAGACGCACCATGACCATCCTGGTCATTTGGTGCGCACGCCCTGGTCCTGTGTCCCGGACTCATCCCTTCGGTCCCTCGATCCGAACCAGTCCCTGCAGCAGGGATTCCATCCCGCCGAACACGGTCAGGTTGCCGACTCGATCGGTGACGAACTCCAGCGCCTCCAGCTCCTTGAGCCGCAGCAGGATCGGGTTCTGCTCCATCAGTTTGGCGGTGTTAAGCAACGACCGGGTCGCGGCCGTCTCCTCCCGTCGACGGATCAGATTGGCCTGGGCCGCCTCGTCCGCCGCCACGACCTGGTTGAGGATCTGCCTCATGTCAACCGGTAGGATGACGTCCTTGATCCCCAGGTACCCGTTGTATCGGTTGAATGATTGAAAGAAAGGCTCGCCCCGCGACGCGGCGATGGACCACAAGTGTCGAGCGGATGGAGCACGCAGGTCCTGTCCTGCCGCATCCCTGCAGCCGACCCTGCTTCCCGCAGCCATGACAGGCGCCAGTCGTGTCCAGTCCACAGTCCGGCCCGCAGCGCGAGAGCGCCGCGACGCTCCCGATCCGACCTCCTTGCCGGCACGCCAACCGGTCCACCGGTCGGCTGGAATCTCCTTGTCCTCGGGTTGGGACTCACCCGTTGGTTGTTGATTGGATGGTCATCCCAATCGGTGGCGACTCAAGGTCGCCGATGAGGCAGCGGCGGGATTCGAACCCGCTACCCACTGATTTACAGCCAGTTGCTCTACCCAAATGAGCTAGGTTGTCACTTCACGAACATCGGGCAATGGGTACGGACCGCACGGACACCCGCAGGTGCGCTGGCCCGCCACCGGGGCATACAGAACCCCAAGCGTTGATTGCACGATCACTTCCGCGAGGACATTTCGCCCCGCAAGCCTTCTGGCTTGTGGGCATAGAAAAACCCTGATCGGTGCGCCCGATCGGGGTTTCGAGTCCCATCGAAAGGCCCTGGTGCTGGGCCTTCCGAGGTTGCACTCAGTGCACTCAGAGAAGACTCAGCCCGTCGGCAAGCAGACAGGTACGCGCCCGCGCCGCGCGATGCCGCAGCCTGCTGTCCTGGCCAGAGTGCGCATCAAGACATTGCACTCAGTTTCCACAATTTTCCCGTGAGATTAATTTCCTACGGCTCTGGTAGGTTGTCTGCGTAATCGGCAGCTTCCGGGCGGCCGTAAAGAAATCAACTTTCGATAACCGGCAACGCCGGAAACCAACTAGACGATCAAACAACTAGACCATCAAACGAGGATCGGACACATGAACACCGCAAAGAAGCTTTCGCGCATCGCCCTGGCGGCTGCCGCCGCAGCTGCATTCTCGACAGCGACCGTAATGAGTCCCGCTCACGCAGAAGAGGGTAAGAACGGTAAGTGTATGGGTGCGAATGGCTGCAAAGGCCACAGCTCGTGTAAGTCGGCCGAAAACGCTTGCGCGGGCAAGAACGCCTGTAAGGGCAAAGGGTTCGTTACCATGACCAAGGAGCAGTGCGAGCAGATTTCGGGTACCGAAAGCTTCCTTTGGCAGGACCTCGGCTAGCTGTTCAGCCTACTATTGGGTGGGCTGTCCAAGCCGGACATCTTCGGATGTCCGGCTTTTTGTTTTGGGATGCCAGCACATGTCAGCTGATGGGGATACCGATCGCAGACCCTTTCTCGGATTTGGTCTCGGTCTTCGGCCAGATCACTATGAAACAGTACTCAGCGAACGCCCCGCGGTCGACTGGTTCGAGATTATTTCGGAAAACTACATGGTGGCCGGGGGCAAGCCCCTGCATTACCTCGACCGCATTCGCGAACACTACCCGATGGTCATGCACGGCGTGTCGCTCTCTCTCGGAAGTAGCGACCCCCTGAACCTCGAATACCTAAACCAATTGAAGCTACTGGCGCAGCGTGTTGAGCCAGTCTGGATATCCGATCATCTTTGCTGGACGGGCGTTGGGGGGACAAACCTCCATGACCTCATGCCCCTTCCCTATACGGAAGAAGCCATTAGTCACCTCGTTGACCGCATCAGTCGAGTACAGGACCATTTGGGGCGCCAGATTCTGATTGAAAACGTGTCTAGCTATGTGAGCTATCGGCAATCGGAGATGACAGAATGGGAATTTCTGAGCGAAATCACTGCACGTGCCGATTGCTTCTTACTGCTGGACATCAACAACATCTACGTGAGCGCCTATAACCATGAGTTCGATGCGCGCGAATACCTGAATCATGTACCCGTCGATCGTGTGTATCAGCATCACTTGGCTGGGCACACGAACGAGGGTCAGTATGTCGTCGATACGCACGACGAACCTGTGATCGATCCCGTATGGGCTCTCTATGCTGATGCCGTGAGACGCTTCGGTTCCGTGTCGGTGATGATCGAACGTGACGACGATATTCCGCCGTTCGATGAGCTCTTCAACGAGCTGCAACATGCCAGAGAAATCCACGATCATGCATTGAGAGAATCGCCTCGTGCACGCACTGCGTGAGTTGCAGCAAGAGTTCCAGCGTTATGTGCTCCACAAAAGCCAGGGCATTGAGCATCAAGTCGTGGGCACGGCAAGGGTTGACGTCAGCACCCGGCTCGCAATCTATGCCAATGCCTATCGGCTTCGGCTCATCGAAGTGCTACAAAGCGATTTCGAGGGTCTGCATACGTTACTGGGCGATGCGGAGTTCGAGAAGCTCGCCCGCACGTACATCGACCGTCACCCTTCTTCGCACCCGAACGTCCGCTGGTTCGGCGCACACATGGCCGAGTTTCTCTGTCAGACCGCGCCTTACGACGCCTATTCCATCTTCGAGGAAACGGCGCGGTTCGAATGGGCCTTGACGAGTGCATTCGATTCAGCCGACTCGACGTCGATCGACACCGATGCAGTGATGCAGATTCCGGTGGAGGCTTGGCCTGACATGTGCCCGGTGCTGCACGACTCGGCGCAACGTTTGAATCTTCAGTGGAACACGGTCGACATTTGGCAAGCGATAAAGGCAGACGATACCCCCGCACAACCGCAAATGCTCGACAGCCCGGTAGGTTGGGTGATTTGGCGCCAGGATCTCCAACTCCACTTCCGTTCGCTCGAAGTCGATGAAGCCTGGGCGATTGACGCCTTGATCGACGGACAAAACTTTGGACAGATCTGCGAAGGTGTGTGTGAATGGATTGACGCGCAGCACGCAGGGGATCGCGCCGCCACGCTGCTCAAGGGCTGGGTCACCGAGGGTTTAGTCGCCGCTATTCGCATAGGCTAGCTGGTCGAGTTGAGCAGTGGAATCGCGCCCTCGCGCAATGGGAAGTGGATCTCTCGATTCATGGGAATCTGAGCACATCGCGACCCAAAAAGCGTTCGAGATCGTCCGGATCCTTGGAGGGGAACATCGCATTAATGCGGGCGAGTGAAATCTCCGGGTTTGATCGTAGGACTTGCCCGATTTCCGACGCGGCCTCACCGAATGCCTCCGACTGCCCCAGCGCCGCCGCCAACAAAAAGGTGACAACGCTCGGCGGTCGGATTGGTACTCATGGCTGCTCGAAATGTCGAGATCGCCTCCGCGTAGCGGCCCAGAACGTAATACGCCTGACCGAGGTGGAACTTGTAGATGTACGGATGGTGGGGATTTAGCCTGATCGCTCTCGATCTTTGCGAGACCCTCTTCCGGGCGGCCATTGTAGTAGAGAAGCATCGCGTCCAAGACGTGTGCCCCCGCATGGTTCGGGTCGTAATCAATCGCCTTTTCCACCTCGATCAGCGCTTTCCCCGGTTCACGGAGCCCCCAGTAGCTAACGCCCCGAACGAAATAGGCGACTGGCATTGCCTGATCGATCTCGACGGCTCTGGTTGCCAAAGCGATCGCGTTCCTGGGTGAGGACTTGCGCGCATCGCTCCACCCGTTGATCGCGTCGAAGGCATGAGTCCAGAATAGTCCTGGCCGATGTCGTCG
>JBATTL010000693.1:0-12027 GCA_049670525.1 Thiohalocapsa sp.
GCGTAGGACTGTCCGGGCCCATATTCGATGCCGCGGCACAGCTCGTGCAGGATGCCATTGCACTGGTGCGTGAATGTGCCTGTATTGCCGGCTGTCCCGCTTGTATCGGGCCCGTGTTGGCTGCCGATGAGCAGCGTCCGCTGACGCCAAAACAGGCCGCGCTGACAGTGCTGGCCCTTTTGACACGGGGAGCGCGAAAGGATCAATCGGCTTCCGGCCCATCGGCGGATTCCGGTGCAATTTCCGTTGCCGTTCCCGTATGACAGCCTTTCGAGATCGTCTTCGTCGGCTGCAGCCCGCTAACGGCTCGCCGTTGATTACCGCGCCCACTTCGACGACGACCGGCGGCCCAAGTTTGGCCGAGCGGCTGCGGCATCTCGATCCGATCCGCCGCCGCCTCCCGGTCTGTGATTTACCGGACGAGCAGGCGTTGGCCGATGAGCTTGGCGCCCGGATTGCCGCCCCCGGGGTCCTGCTGCTGGAGCGCTCAAGGCCGCTGAGCCGTCGACACGGCCGGTTCCGACCGGGAGAGAGTGCCACGGTCATGTCCGCGCTGTTCGCGCAGGCATCGACGGATCCCAGCAAATGGGCCTTCATCGATACCGAAACCAGCGGGCTTGCTGGCGGGACCGGCACCTGGGCCTTCACCTGCGGGGTCGCGTGTATCCGCGGCGATGAACTACTGCTGCAACAGTGGTTGCTGACACGTCTGGATGCGGAACCGACCATGCTGAAATTGCTGGCGGAAGTATTATCCGGCGCTGAGCTGCTGATCAGCTACAACGGCAAGTCCTTCGATCTACCGCTGTTGATTACCCGCTTCCGCCTCGCGGGACGGTGCTGTGCGCTGGAGGGCATGGCGCACCTGGATCTTTTGTATCCAGTGCGTCGCGCTTTTTCAAGCCGTTGGCCGGACTGCCGACTTGCGACCGTTGAGCGGCTCCTTCTTGGTTTCCAGCGTGACGACGATCTGCCTGGCGCAGAGGCGCCGGCAGCTTGGCTCGACTGGTTAGGTCGCGGCGATGGCGGACGCCTCGGCGCGGTGTTGCGACACAATCGGCTCGATCTGATTTCGCTGGCCGCGCTAGTGCCGGCGATGGCACGGGCAGAGCGTGTTCCGGAGGCGCACGGAACCGATGTCGGAGCTTTGGCCCGCCATCGGCTGCGGTGCGGCGATACACAGGGAGCGCTCGGTCTCCTGGCGCGTGTCGATACATCGTTGCGACCGGCCGAGCGGTTATTGCTTGCGTCACTCTATCGACGTTGTGGCGATTGGGAGTGTGCGCGGAACTTATGGGAGGGGCTCGCGGCGGGTGGCGAGCCTGCTGCATTGGAGGCCCTCGCCAAGTATCATGAGCATCGAAGCGGCGATTTGAACCAGGCACTTGCCTTGGTTCAACGCCTGCCAGCGGGGCAGGCGCGTGATCACAGGAGACGCCGAATATGCCGGAAGCTGGACGCCGCCGGGCCAGCGTCTTCGCTCCAACTGCCTTGACATAGCTTACTGCACGTAGGTTAATCGTAGCCTTTCCGAGTACGCGCGCCTAACTGTCGTGACCGTTGCGGGAAGCAATCGGGGATAGTGCTATGAGCATCAAGGTGTTATTGGCTGACGACCACAAGATGGTCCGTGAGGGATTGGGAGCCCTGTTGGCGCGCGAGCCGGACATTGACGTCGTGGCCTACGCCGCCAACGGCGAAGAGGCAATCACCTTGGCGCAAGCCTGGAAGCCGGATCTGGTGCTGATGGATATCTGCATGCCGGGCACAAATGGCATCGACGCCGCCACGCGCATTACCAAGCTACTGCCGCGCACTCGGTTGATCGCGATTTCGGCCCAGGGGGAACGGACCTTCGTCTCCCAAATGGTGCAGGCCGGTGCGCAGGGTTACGTGCTCAAGGATAAATCGGTGTCGACGTTGGCAGAGGCGATCAGGACGGTGATGGCCGGTGAGACCTGGCTGCCCGAAGCATCGGAGAGGAGCGGCGGGCCGGAGAAACGTTTGCTGTCCCGGCGCGAGCGTGTCGTGTTGCAGGAATTGGCTACCGGTAAGCGGGCGAGGGACGTGGCCGGTTCGATGGGTATCAGTACCAAGACCGTCGACACCTACCGCCGCCGAATCATGACCAAGCTTGGCCTCGAATCCCAGGCCCAACTGGTAAAATACGCCGTCGCTCTGCATGGAGTGGAGCGCGAGTCCTGAAGGCCGCTCGGCGCTCGCCGCTTGTGTCCGAGGCCAGTTCGAGTGACGCAACTTCATCAATGCGACGGAGTCGCAGTGAATATTCAATCCCTGAAGCAAGAGTCTCGCCTCGACCAAAATGGTCCTTACAATGATTCGTTGGGGGAGATGCTGATACAGCTCGGTGCCGGCACTGCTATCCGCTTGAAACCGGGCGATGTATTGTGGCAAGAAGGCGAGCACGCCGATTCGGTGGCGTTGCTGCGAGAGGGCTCCCTCGAAGTCGTGTCGGAGGGTTCCGGCGACGCCCAGACCGTTGTGTTGAGAGTGTTGCGGCCCGGTGCGGTGCTGGGTGAGATTTCCTGCCTGGACCGCGGCCGGCGCGCTGCCAGCGTTCGCGCTTCGACCGATGCTTTGGTGACGTCCTATCCGGCGGCGGATTTTCGCGCCCTATTGGATCAGCGCCCGCGGATGCTTGAGGCGCTGCTGATTCAACAGCTCGAGACCGTGCGCCGTTTAACGGCACAGGTTACCCAGCATCACCACCGTGCGATCACGGATCAGCTTACCCAAACCTACAACCTCGGCTTTTTCGTCGAACGACTGAGCCTCGATATTGAGCGTGCGGAAAAGATGGGTGATCCGCTCGCGGTCGTGATGGTCGATATCGACTTCTTCAAGCGGTTCAATGACAGCTACGGCCATCAGGCCGGCAATCGTGTGCTGATCCGCATTGGCCAGATCCTCAACACCGTGGGCCGGCGCGGCGACATCGTTGCGCGTTACGGTGGCGAAGAGTTTATCGCGCTGCTCTATGGCGCGGGTGGGGCAGAGGCATTCGCGTTTGCTGAGCGACTGAGGCGAACCGTCGAAGCGGCCGATTTTTCGCTCTGTGAATCAGGAGATGCGCACCAAGTCACGTTGAGCGCCGGCGTAGCCGTGTACCCCAAAGACGGCTCCGAGGTCAATGCCTTAGTCCGGGCGGCGGATGCCAACCTATATAAAGCGAAGCAGAAAGGACGGAATCGGGTAGTTGTTGTTGCTAACGGTGAATTGGATCCCGGTGGCTCAATCGGACACCTAATCGGACACCAAGGGCGGGTTTACGGGTAGTTGCAGAACCGGGCGCTCATCGGTGAACCAGTGCATCAGCGACGAGTGGGCCGCGGGCCACTGGCCTTTTTTCCGGTTGTCGGGCGCGACCCCGCTGAAGAGCAAATAGCCGTATTTGCCGTAGTGGGGCAGTTTTCGAGCTAGCCCCGGAAGCGCGCCGGGCTCGGCAGCAGCAACAAGACCGAGTGGTTGTTCGCCACGCCGCGCGGTCAGCACGATACTGACGGACGCGTAATTTTCGCCGTCCAGCCTTACTGATTGCTCATCCGGGTCAACGGTGAAACCGGCGCCCGAGGCGGTCAATTCAGGCAAGAAGCGGTTCTCCCAGCCCAAGAGCCAGACCGGTACGTCTTTCGGCAATGCAACCATGTCGTCGTCGCTGCCAATCCGCCACCGCGCATGGCCTTTTTGCCAGGCCTTTGCCAGCGCCGAATAGCCATCGTGCAACGTCCCTGGCGCATTGGCGGGAAGCACGATGAGCCCCACATCCGCACCGAACAGATTGCTTAGGGTTACCGGGGATTCAGCGGGTAACAGACGGCGGAAGGTCTCGAAGCGGGGATCGATGGCGACACGCGCTGGTGCCGCCGGTAACTCAAACTCGAAGCGCGCTTCGCGCCCGTTGAACTCGGCGAGGGTCTCCCAGGGGCGACCTCGCACGTCATGGATGATCACCGGTGCGACCATCGGGAAGGGGTCGTGCTCTTGGGCCTGATAGAGGCTGCCGGTGACACCATAGCCGCCGCCAGGCTGGGGCTCGACGTCTATGTCGCCGAGCTCGAGTTCGGCTGCGCCGGTGCGGCCGGTCCAGGCGTCAAAGAACAGCCGCAGGTCGCGTCCACTGATCAGCTCGAAGGCGCGTCGGAGGTCATCGAAGCCAGCGGTTCGAAAACGATTGTCCGCGTAAAAGCGGCGCAGGCCCTGACGAAAATCGTCGTCGCCGAGCATCACGCGCAGCATGTGCAGGGTCATCATTGTCTTTCCATAGCCAATCGCCTGGGACGCCGCGCCGTGACGGCCCGAGAACGCGACTAATGGGAAGTCATCGCCGTCGAGCACGTAATCGGCATACGCTTTGAGCTGATCTCGGCGATAGTCGGCGCCACGCCCGGCGATCTCCTGATTAAGATGGTCCGCGAGATAGGCGGTCAATCCCTCGCTCCAGTTGCCGGCGGCGTAGTCGACGTAGACGCCGTTTCCCCACCAGTTGTGTAGGATCTCGTGGGGATAGGAACTGTGCAGGATGAATGGCAGCCGCAGGACGCGCGAGCCCAGCAACGTGAACGATGGCATGCCGTAGCCGGTCTCCCAGAAATTCTCGACCAAAGCGAATTTGGCGTAGGGGTAGTCGCCGATGAGCCGGCTGTAGCGCTCCAAGTAGTCGGCAGTGGCGTCCAGGTAACGCGCTGCCAGGGCGTCGTCGGGTCGCCGCAGGTACGCCTGCGCCTCGCCATAGGCTGTTTGTCGTCGATAAAGCTTGAAGCGAGCGGCGCTGAGTTGGATCTGGTCCTGGGGATGCTGCTCCCGCCAGCGGACACGCACTCCGCTGTCGGTGTTTTCGGGCTCGGGGCCGGCTCCCTGGGAGACCGCGAGCCAGTCAGTCGGCAGGTCGACGGCGAGGTCAAAGCGCAGGAGTGTTCCCTCAATATTCGGGTACCAGCCGGTATAGCCGCCGAGGAAGACCCCATCCTCGGCAATGGTGCCGGCCGACTGCAGACGATCGCGGCCCATGCCCTCCGACACCGTCTGCATCCCATGACGGATCGGGCCACCGTAGCTCAGTGTCACGGATTGCTCCGAATTGGGCGTCAGGCGGAAACGCTCCAGATGCCCCTCGCGGCCTATCCGTTCGAGCGCGGCGCTGCCGGCAATGACCTTGGGGTTCAGGCCTTTGTGCAGCCAGAACAGGACGGGGCGATATTGGTCGGGTAGGGTGAGCCGGTCGCTGGCCACTAGAGTGCCGCGGGCCGGGTCAATGTCGACCTTAATATGATGATCGACCAGCGGCGGGTCAGCGTCGGCGGCGAGGGGCGCTGCGCCCATCGCGGCGAGCAACAGCGTCGCGAGGAACTTGGGGTTTGAGGTCATTGTCTTCGGTCGGGTCGTGGAAGCGACGCTTCGTCGTTGGGTGGCGTGCGGGATCATTTGCGAATCAGCCCCATAATGTGGAGCGAAGTCATGACAATTACAGCGGGTCCATCATTGAGTTCTAATACAGTTAAGCTTTGTTCGATCGTCCTCTGTCTCATCGCGGGATGTGTGAATGCAAAGGATGCGGCCATGTTGCCCGGGACCGACGAGATCGCCCCAACCGGCACGGCCGTGATCGAAACCACCAGCGTATCCGGCCTCGATACCTTGCTCGAGCGGCTTGCGAACAAGCGGGTGGTCTTTGTCGGCGAGTCCCACGATCGTTACGAGGATCATCTCAATCAGCTCGCCATCATCGAAGGTTTGCACGCCCGCGGAAAGAATTTGGCGATCGGGATGGAGTTCTTCCAGCAGCCGTTTCAAGCGCGGTTGGACGCATTCGTCGCCGGTGACCTCGGTGAGGCGGAGCTGCTTCTCCAGACCGAATACTTCGAGCGCTGGCGCTACGACTATCGCCTGTATCGCCCCCTACTGCGCTTTGCGCGCGAGCACGGCATCCCGATCATCGCACTCAACATCGAACGGGAGATCACGGACAAGGTCGGCGATGGTGGTATCGCGTCGCTAAACAGCACGGAGATCAGTCGCATCCCTGCGGAGATCGATCGCGACGACAAGGAATACCGCGATCATGTGAAGGCCGTATTTGATATGCACCCCGTGGGTGAAGACGCGAATTTTGAGCATTTCCTGGAAGTCCAGCTGCTCTGGGACGAAGGTATGGCCGAGCGCGCCGCCGGATTCTTACGCCAGCATCCCGACACGACGCTGGTCGTTCTCGCGGGTGCCGGGCACGTCGAATACGGTCGAGGCATCCCGTCTCGGCTACAGCGACGTCTCCCATTGCCGTCAGCCACAGTGATCAATGGCACCATGCGACCATTCGACCCGTCCGTGGCGGACTTCATCCTTTACCCGAAACGGGTCGAGCTCCCTTCCACCGGCCTTCTCGGGGTCATGCTGGACACCGAGTCCGACGGCGAGGGTATCGGCGTGCAAGGCTTTTCCGACCAGAGCGGCGCCAAGGCCGCCGGTGTTGAGAAAGGTGACCGCATCCTGCGTGTCGGCGGCAATGCAATCGGCGGCTACGCCGATATCCGCATCGCGCTGATGGACAGTCGTCCCGGCCAGAAGCTGCCGGTAGAAATCCTGCGCAAATCCCTGATTGGCGGCCCGGAGCGGCTGACGTTAGAGGTGGAGCTGCATTGAGCGCACCCGCCCAGCCCGATTCCCCCCAGCGCCGTCCAGAGCTGCTGGCTCCGGCGGGAAACCTGAAGAACCTGCGTTATGCGCTTGCCTATGGCGCCGACGCGGTCTATGCCGGTGTGCCTCGGTACAGTTTGCGGGTGCGCAACAACGACTTCGATCTCGACAACCTCGCGGTCGGTATTGCGCTGACCCGCGAACGAGGCCGGCGCTTCTATCTGGCGGCGAATGTCATGCCCCACGGGGCCAAGCTCAAGACCTTTGTCGATGACATGGCGCCTGTGATCGAACTCGCACCGAATGCGCTGATTATGGCCGATCCGGGCTTGATCCTGCTGGTGCGCGAGCGGTGGCCTGACGTGGAGGTTCATCTCTCCGTGCAGGCAAATACCACCAATGCAGCGGCAGTTCGATTCTGGCAGACCCAGGGCATCTCCCGCGTGATCTTGTCACGGGAACTGTCATTGGCCGAGATCGCCGAGATCCGAGCTGCCTGTCCGGACGTTGAACTGGAGGTCTTCGTGCATGGTGCGCTGTGCATCGCATACTCCGGGCGATGTCTGCTCTCGGGCTATTTCAACCGTCGTGACGCCAATCAAGGCACCTGCACCAATGCCTGCCGCTGGGAATACCGAGTGGCCGGGGCCGACGGCCAATCCGCCGATGTCCTGCCGACGAACCAATCTACCGGGACTGTCGCCATCGCGGCCAACGAGCTTCTGGATGCGCCAGCGGCCGACGCTATGCAACGGCACCCGGCGGCGGATGAAGTCTGGCTCTTGGAAGAGGCGCAACGTCCTGGCGAGTACATGCCGGTGTTCGAAGACGAGAACGGCACTTACATCATGAACGCCAAGGATCTGCGCGCCGTTGAGCATGTGCAGCAACTTGCCGCCATGGGTATCGATTGTCTCAAGATAGAGGGCCGGACCAAATCCCACTACTATGCCGCGCGGACCACGCAGGTCTACCGTCAGGCCATTGACGATGCCGTTGCTGGCAGACCCTTCCGACGCGACTTGTTGACCGACCTTGAGGGACTCGCAAATCGTGGCTACACGGAGGGGTTTTACCGGCGGCATGCTCCCGCCGAGCTGCAAAGCTACGATGATGGGGCGTCGCGTAATCAGCGCCGCATCTTTGTCGGTGAGGTGATCAGCCACGATCCGGCATCTGGTTTGTCGGAAATCGACGTGAAGAACCGCTTCGGCATCGATGACGAGTTGGAGCTGATGACGCCGCGGGGCAGCGTCCGGTTTCGGTTGGATGCACTGATGGCCCTCGACGGCGGCCCGCTCGATGCGGCACTCGGTTCCGGCTGGAGGGTTCTGGCGCGGCTGCCGACTGCGGATCCGACGCTTGGTCTGATCACTCGTGCGCTTTAGTCACGATATCGGATGCCCTGTCGAATCGTCACGGCGACCACTCAATTTCTTCGAGAGACTCCATGTCCGCAAGCCTGGTTGCCGCCGTCCTCGTCCACGAGATCGCCACCCTGGTGTTGGTCGGAAGGCTGTTCTTCATGCTCTTCGCGCAGTTGCCGGCGATTTCGGGTGTTCGCTCACCGCGGACGCGTTTGCGTTTGCGCCGCGCCTCGCTTGTGCGGCTATTCCGCTCTAGCCTTGCCGATGCCCGTCGATGGGCTGGATCTGGCGCCCGCGCTCAGCGCGTACTGACGCTTACTCGGGGTTGTCGCCGCATGGCGCCCGCGTCTGCCGCGGCGCGCTGATCGTTTGGCTCCAAGACGCCAAGTCTCTTGGGTACGCCTATGGCCGGCGGGTTGCGTATTGTCGGGCGGTCCATTGCTCGCGAAGCAACTCAGGTATCCTCTGTCAGCGACGCACAGGGGAAATAACAATGACGACGTTTCGCGAGCACAGGCTGGTCACAGTCCTGGTTCTGCCGCTTCTTACTGCTCCCTCAGTCGCAGCGGATCAAGACGCTGCGACTGCGGAAGCGCCCGCGTTCGATCTGATCGAGGCTGACCTCGCATCCATCCAGGCGGCTTTCGATGCGGGCGCGCTCAGCGCCGAGATCTTGACACAGTCCTATCTCGACCGGGTCGACAGGCTGGACGCCGCCGGTCCCCGGCTGAATACCATGATATCGATCAACCCGGTTGCAACAGAGCGTGCGCGTGAGCTCGACGCCGAACGGGCCGAAACCGGATCGCGGGGTCTGCTGCACGGGGTTCCGATCGTGGTCAAGGACTCGATCAATGCCGTTGGCCTGGAGACCACCGGGGGCTCAGCTGCACTGCGTGGTCACGAGCCGTTTACTGACGCGGCCGTCGTTCGCCGGCTGCGGGAGGTTGGCGCCATCCTGCTCGGCAAGTCGAACCTGAGTGAGATGCAGCTGGGCTATGGCCGCAACGGCTACAGCTCCGCTGGCGGCCAGACACGCAACCCGTACAACCTGCGCCGCGACCCCTTCAACTGCGCGGCTGCTGCTGCGGTTGCCGCGAATCTCGCGATGCTCGGCGTTGGTAGCGACACTGTCGGCGCCCTGCGGGGTTCCGCGTCGGCGAACGCGCTGGTGGGCATCAGGCCCACGCTCGGATTGACCAGTCGCGCCGGGGTCATTCCAACCGCCTTGTCCCTGGACGTGACCGGGCCCTTGGCGCGCTCGGTGCGCGACGCCTCGCTGATGCTTGGCATCATGGCGGGTGTCGACGACGCCGATCCGCGGACCGCCGAAAGCGCGCCGTATCAGGTCGGCGGCTATACGGAAACCCTTAATGACGGTGCACTCGACGGAGCGCGAATCGGCATTCTCGTTCAGTACCGGGGAGGTAATCGCGAGGTGGACACGGCTTTTCAGCAAGCCGTGGCGACGCTGACGACTCAGGGCGCCGTGACCATTGATGTCGAACTTCCCGATGACCTCCTCGCGGGCTGGCGTGATCTGCTCGACTTGGTCGTTGAAACCGAGCTGCGGGATCAGCTCAATGCCTACCTCGCGAATACCGAGGAGGGGATGCCTCATAGCCTTGCCGATCTCCTGCGCATGAGCGAGTCGCCGTTGCTCGCCGGTTCCGAGCACCCGGTCCATTCTGGCCGTATCGGCGGCTATCGAAACGCACTGCGCAGCCCCGGACTGGCGAATCTGGCGTATCTGTACATCGTATCCAATCGCATGCCCGCGTCTCGGGATGCGCTGATTGCCGTCATGGACAGCAGTGATCTGGACGCCCTCGCGATGCCGACCTTGCTCTGTCCGGCCGCGTCTCTCCTCGATGAGTACGACGGTAGCTACGAATGCGACGCCGATGATCCGACTCGGCCCACCGAGCTCGCTTCGATGACGGGGTTCCCGGAGATCACGTTGCCGATGGGATTCAGCAAACAGGGCCTGCCGCTTGGGCTGTCGCTGCTTGGCCGTCCGTACAGCGAGCCGCGTTTGATTGCGCTGGCCTATGCCTTCGAGCAGGCGACCGACCAGCGTCGCCCACCGGAGTTCGCCGCGCCGGCGTTGCCCGACTTGGATCGACTACTCGACGACGCTTTCGACCACGCGCACTGATTGGGCAAGGATGGCCAGTCAACAGGAACGCTCTAAGCACCAGCCACGCGCCTATGAACAAACTGCACAACGATAGAGCCTTCACCGACGGCGGATGCGACGCGTTTCGTTGAGTCGCGACGTAGGTCACCGACGGCGAAGAGGCCGCGTGTACGGGTCTCGAACAAGAATGGACGCCATTGGCCTTCATTGTATTGCTGGTCGTCGAGCGAGTCTCCGGTATGCACGAAGCCGTTTTGATCCAGATCGGCAACGCCTTGTAGCCAGTCGGTGTTGGCAACGGCGCCGATAAAGACGAAGACATTCGATACCGGCAATTCGCTGGTCACTTCGCGCCGATTGTCCTGGATTTCGATACGTTCGAGACGGTCCGTGCCGATAAAGCGACGAATCTCGGTATAGGCATGCAGTTGCACGTTGGCGAGCGCGTCGATCCGGTTGATCAGATAACGTGACATGGAGTGATTCAAGTCACCCGATCTGATGAGGATATGTACCCGACGTGCGCTCTTGGCCAAATAAACAGCTGCTTGTCCCGCGGAATTGCCGCCGCCCACGATCGCGACCTCCTCTTGCGTGCACAGCTCCGCTTCCATGCGCGTCGCGGCGAAGTAGATGCCGCGGCCCTCAAAACGCTCCGCGTTCTCTGCCGGCAGGCGCCGGTAATGCACGCCACTGGCGGCAACGACTGCACGGGCCCTAAGTTGTTCGCCGTTATCCAGCTCAAGCCGGAATAACGGTCCGTCCTTGAACAGACCGGAGACCCGTCTTGGTGTGGCAAACCGGACGCCGAATTTCTCCGCCTGCATCAATGCATTTTGCGCCAGGTCCGCGCCCGAGATCCCCATTGGAAAGCCGAGATAGTTCTCGATCTTGGAGCTGGTTCCAGCCTGGCCTCCAGGTGCACGCGCATCCAGCACGATGGTGTCTAAGCCTTCGGACCCGCCGTAAACGGCGGCGGCGAGGCCAGCCGGTCCGCCGCCGACTACGGCCATGTCGTAGATCTCCCCGGTTCCGATGTTCGAAAGACCGAGCTCGTTCGCCAGGCCGGCTACGGACGGATTGCGGCAGACTTCGCCGGCCGTGGTAACGACAGCCGGCGTCTCTTCCACACTCAACTCGAGACTCTCGATTAACTGCCGTGCTCCTGGATCGGTCTCGACATCGATCCAGGTGAAGGGTCTTGCGTTGCGCTCCAAGAACTCCCGCAAGAGATACATTTTCGGCGAGAAGCGTGAGCCGATCAGCGTGATCTCACCATGCTTCTGTGCCAGCAGCAGTCGGCGGCGGGCCATGAAGGCGGCGAGAATCAGGTCACTGATTTCTGGGTCCGAGACGACGAGTTTCTTCAGCGTGACAGGACAGACTTCGAACACGCGTGTCGAACCCTTGGCGATGCCGGACACGACAGCCGCTTTCGACGACAACAGATCCACGTCGCCAGTGAAGCCGCTTGGTCCGTGACTGACAATGAGACGGGTGTCGCCGCCCGGAAGTGGCTGACGAATCTCGACGGCGCCCTCGATGATCACGAAGAGCGACGCCTCTCGATCACCGACGCGCCAAAGCGGTTCGCCATCGGCGCGGGTTCGCACTCTCGCGATCGCGGCAATACGTTGCGTCTGCTGATCCGATAGTCGTGGAAATGCGACTTCGGCCTCCGCGTCAAAGTTGGCGGCTTCGATGCCGTGATCGATTAAGGAGGTGCGATCAATGGCCATGTGAGTTTGTGCGACTGAAGGCGATTGAAATCATGGTCGGTCTTTTCCGGCTAGCTTTCGAAACATGCTGATTCACAGACCATCCGAGCCCTAGATCAGTGGGTCAAGAGGCCACCCGGTCTCGAGGACC
>JBATTL010000694.1:0-4802 GCA_049670525.1 Thiohalocapsa sp.
AGCACAACAACACAATGTGCAGATTATCGCGGGCGGCCTCGAGGGCGCCCGCCATGAGCATGGTTTGTCCCGGTGCCGGAACGCCGAAGCCTTCCACCGAAACCGCGCCGAAGACGCCGAGATACCCGAATCGTTCAACAGCCGGCTGCATCTTTGCGACTGCGTCCTCCAGGTCGTGGGCGACACGCTCAGAAGATGCCTTAAGCTCGCCGGAGGTTTGCGCCTGTGCCCCCAGGGTTACAGCGATAAGCAACAGAAGCGCGATCGCCCCCGACACGCGAATCAACGGCTTCAAGCGAAGGATTGAACCCATATCTCGGTACCTCGGGCGATGCGCCGCGGATGCTTGGGCCGGAATGCGGCAATTTCTGTCAGTCTTCATACCAGCTCGATTGTCTTTCCGCCCGCATTCAGCGGCGCGCCAACAGTGAAATAGCGCGACTATGCGCCAATTGGGATGCCTTGCAGGCGAACGAAAATCCGGCGCAACCTGGTATGAAAATCTCCGGGAATTGCCGAGTCAACCGGCCGACGATCGGCCAGTCGGGTCCGAGTATGGCATGCTGTATTTGGCTCTGCTGTGTCCGTCCACCGCCGCGGGTGTCGTCGCGTGCCATTGGCGCCACGCTTGCCCCAAGAAACATGGCAGAATCACGACGCATTCCGGGGCACGCACCAGTGCGCGGTCCCCGCTTTCATGTTACCTGGTTCCGAGGAGCCGCCAATGCGAAAACCAGAGCCAACTTCGGGCGTTCGCCCGGAGTCCCAAATCCAGCCTGACACAGCGCCAGACCTGTCGCCGATGCAACAGATCAGTCCCGAGCGGGATGGGGCGGTCGTGTCGCTGGACGATGCGCCACGCGCGGAGCAAGAGGAGATCAAGGGCCTGCTCGCGGAACTGGACCTGACCGACAGCAGTTCGATCATGCACTTCGGGGCCAGCGCTCAGCAGCAATTGACGGCGGTGTCGGACCAGATGTTGGATGGCGTCCGCAGCAAGGACTCGGGCCCGGCTGGCCATTCCCTGAGCGAGATGGTCGGCACACTGCGTGGCTTCGACGTCGAGGCGCTGGACCCGAACGCAAAACCCGGCTTCTTGTCGCGTCTGTTCGGTGCGGGCAAGCCGATCGTGCGCTTTTTGCAGGAGTACGAGGATGTACGTGACCACATCGACCGCATCACACTGGATCTTGAACGGCACAAGACTCGCCTGCTGATCGACGTGACTGCGTTGGACCGACTGTACGACGCCAACCTTGCGTACTTCCGCGAGCTGGAGCGCTACATTGCTGCCGGCGATGCCAGACTGGCCGAACTCGACGCCGAGACGATCCCGGCGTTGGCCGAAAAAGTGGATCAGGAACAGGATATGGTGCAGGCGCAGAGTCTGCGCGACCTACGTGGTGTCCGCGATGACCTTGAGCGTCGTGTGCACGATCTGCGTTTGACCCGACAGGTCGCTATGCAGGCGCTTCCGAGCATCCGGCTGGTGCAGGAAAATGACAAGGGTCTAATCAACAAGATCAATTCGACGCTGATCAACACGGTGCCGTTGTGGCGCCAACAGTTGGCTCAGGCTATCACGATCTACCGCTCGGGCCGTGCTGCCGAAACCGTCAAGGCGGCCACCGATCTGACCAACGACCTGCTGCGGGCCAACGCGGAGAACCTGAAGACGGCAAACGCGGAGGCGCGCAAACAGATCGAACGTGGCGTGTTCGACATTGAGACGATCAAGCAGGCGAACCAGGCCCTGATCGAGACCATCGAAGAGAGCCTCGCCATAGCGGACGAGGGTAAGCGCGCCCGCGCGGCCGCCACCGCGGAGCTCACGCAGATGGAGACCGATCTGCGCAAGACGCTGACCGCGGCGAGCGCGGGGACGGCAGCAAGTCCCCACAGGTCATGAACGGAGTACGCCCTGGTACGAGCCCGCTGCCGCGGGCCAACCGACGGACGTTGCGGGGCAAGCTGCTCGAACGAGGCTGACACCAAACGCTTTTAGAGCGTCTCATGTCGGTGCCTGGAGGTCATGCGGGATGTGCGTTAGGAAATCGCGGTCCCCATCGTCGCTGTCGCGGCGACATTTCTCTGCCGAAGCGGGGCCGGCCCGAAGGCCCGGATTCTAAGGCGATTGCCGGAAGCTTTCGTACCAGATGACGCAGGATTGTCGTTCGCCTTCAGGGAGGGCCGACACAGAAGGCGGGCGTCAAGATAAGTCAGCGGGTATGAAAGTTGACAGAAATCGCCTAAGTAAGGGCTCGCATCTGACGTCCTTAGCTAGTGCGTTCGCCGCCGCTTTTCTCTATGATTCGTCCGGGCTTTCTTGCTCGTCATCAACAACGGCCAATTTGCGCCGTTTACGCGAAACCGTGTATCCAAAATACTTCGGTCTCAAAGAGGCCAGCTTCTCGATTACGCCGGACCCGCAGTATCTGTTCCTCAGCGAGCAGCACCGCGAGGCATTGGCACACCTGCTGTATGGTGCCGGCGACAGCGGCGGCTTCGTCCTGCTTACCGGGGAAGTGGGCACCGGCAAGACGATGGTGTGCCGCGCTTTCCTGGAGCAATTGCCGGAAGGTGTCGACGTCGCCTTGGTGTTGAATCCGGCGATGACGGCAGTGGAACTGCTGCATGCGATCTGCGACGAATTCGGCGTCGAGGTTTCGTCCCTGGAGCAGTCCGCAAAGGCGCTGGTGGACAGGCTCAACCTGTTTCTGCTGGAGGCACACGCGCGTGGTCGCCACCCTGTGCTGATCATCGACGAGGCGCAGAACCTTCGGCCCAAGGTCATGGAGCAGATCCGACTGCTGACCAATCTCGAGACCACGAAGCAGAAGTTGCTGCAGATCTTTTTGATTGGCCAGCCGGAACTGCGCGCGATGCTCGCATCGTCGGACCTGCGGCAGCTCAATCAGCGTATTACGGCGCGTTTTCACCTAAGACCGTTGAGCGCGGGCGAGACCGCGGCCTATGTCGATCACCGCATCGTCGTCGCTGGCGTCGACCGGCCCTTGTTCACGGCGGCCGCGTTGCGTCGTGTACATCGCTATTCTGGTGGTGTTCCGCGTCTGATCAATCTCCTCTGCGACAGATCGTTGCTGGGCGCGGCGGTGTCGCGTCGGATGCAGGTTACGCCCGCGATCGTCGCCCAGGCGGCCCGCGAGGTGAATGGCAGCGACGACGGCGCGTTGCCGCGGCGCGGCAAGGGCCTCGCTGTCGCGTTGTCGATTCTGCTCGCGGCTGTCGCCGGCCTATGGGTCGGTGCTTCCGGCGTTCTGCCAACCTTGCCGCATAGGCTCACGGCCTGGACGACCGACGAGGCTGGATCCGAAGTGACGCTTGGGCAAGCTGGCTCTTCGGTGACGCCGGCGGCGGAGCCGACTAGAAGCGCGGACAGTCGTTCGGAGCCGGCCCAAACCGAAGAAATACGAACCGAAGAGATTCAGACGGCAGAGATCCAGTCCGCGAAGATCGAGACGGCCAAGTCGAAGTCGGACGTGCTGGAGAAGGCATCGGTGCCGGAGCAGCCGGTCTCCGAAGCCGATCCCGAAATCGCACTGGTGGAGGAACCTGAGGGCGCTGAACCAATAACGGCCCCGGTGCTACCTGAATCATTGCCCGATGCTGCGATTCCCCGTATTTCGATGGCACAGGTCGAACCTTCAATCGATCACGTGGACGCCGACGGTCTGCCGACGCTCCTGGTGGCGGACGATGGCGTCGTCGATGAGTTGCTGCGCCTTTGGGGCGTAGCGACCGATGCAGTTGTTAGCGGGCTCGATTGCCGAGCCGTCGCTGCCTTTGGTCTCGACTGCGAGCGCGGCAGCGGTCGCTGGAGTGAATTGCGTCTGTTCGACCGTCCCGCGGCATTGCGGCTGACCTTGGGCAACGGCAGTAGCGGGCACGTGATCGTCAGTGGCATCGACGACGAACATGCGACGCTCGAACATGGCGGCGGTTTGTTCCGGGTGCCGATTGCCGTTCTCGACGAGCGCTGGTCGGGCGACTATCTGGTCCTTTGGCGGCTGCCACCAACGGGCGGCCGGGTGATCGGCCGTGGATCGGGGGGCGACTCCGTCGCTTGGCTGCGCGAACAGCTTGCGTCTTTACCCGGCAGCGAGCTTGGGGCGAAACCGGCGCGGTACGATGCGCAGATGACCGAGGCGGTAAAACGCTTCCAGTCCGAGCAGGGCCTGTCCGTCGATGGCGTCGCCGGACCACGGACGATGATCTTGTTGAGCAACGTCCTCGTCGCGGCTGACGTGCCTCGGCTGACGCATTCTCACTGACTTGAGTCCAGAATCGATGCAGACTCAGCGTCGCCGCTCATGTCATACATCCTAGAAGCGCTGAAAAAATCGCAGCAGGAACGCGAGCTCGGACACGTGCCGCGGCTGCAGACGGTCGCGTTCGACGACCAGCCCGCTGACGTTGGTCCGCAGCGCTGGGTATATGCCGCGCTGACGCTGGCGTTTGTGGCCGTGGGTATCGCAATGTATGCGCTGTTCCGGCCCGGCGTCACATCGGAGCCGGCGGCAAGCCTCGTGGAGCGGGCCGATACTGGTTCCAGTTCTTCGTCTGCACCTGCCATAGCCGATGCGTCGACGGCGCTCAATGTCGCGGATAGGAGCGTCTCGGCCACGGACACCGCAGCGGAGCGGGTTTCAGGGCCGGACGAGTTTGAACCTCCACCCAGGCCGGAACGCGATGATTCGCCCCGCGTCACAACTGCCGGCGCTGCACCTGCTCGGCCGACGGGTGCTCGCCCAGCGCGCTCGTCAGTCGCGGCGCCAGCCCCG
>JBATTL010000695.1:0-2188 GCA_049670525.1 Thiohalocapsa sp.
GGGCCGATGAACGCAGTGCCGGCGGCACATGACTAAGACCGCTGGGGTCAGGCCGTTGCCGCTCGGCTCTGGAGACCCAGGTGAGCATTCGCTGCTCGACCCGGACGAGCCACCGCCGTTCGAGGTGGTGAACCCCGAGGGGACAGCGAACGCCTTATTGGTCTGCGACCATGCCTCGAACCGCCTACCCAGGCGACTTGGCATGCTTGGACTCAGTTGCGAGCAACTGCGTGAGCACATCGCTTGGGATCCTGGCGCGGCGGCGGTCGCGCGCGGGCTTGCGGAAGCACTGGATGCGCCGCTGATCCTGGGTGGCTACTCTCGGTTGGCGGTCGACCTCAATCGCCCCTTGGCGAGTCCCGAACTCATCCCCGCCCAGAGCGCCGGGATCCGCATCCCCGGGAATCTGCGACTGAGCCGGACGGAGCGCACCGCGCGCGTCCTGGCTCTGTTCCAGCCCTATCACCAGGCCGTTGCGCGATGGCTCGATCTGCACCCCAAACCGTCGCTGCGTCTACTGAGTCTGCATAGCTTCACCCCAGAACTCGGTGGCGATTGGCGTCCCTGGCATGTCGGTCTGGCCTACGGGCGCGACCCGCGGCTCGCTGACCGGTTGCGGCAGATCCTTGAGCGGTATGACGAACTGCTTGTCGGCGACAATCAGCCCTATGCCCTGGAGGACATCTACGATTTCACTCTGCCAACGCACGCGGAGGCGCGCGGAATTCCCCATGTCATGATCGAGATCCGCCAGGACGAGCTGCAAACACCGGCTCAGATCGCCGCCTGGATCGGGCGTCTTGCGCAGGCATATGATTGCGTTGGCGACAGCTAGGGCGATTGCCGGAGATTCTCTTACCAGATTGCGCCGTATACTGGTTCGCCTTCGAGGTCTCCTGACCGGCGTGGGGCGGCCACGCAACATCGCTATTGCGGGGTACTAGCTCATCGTGAGCACTCATGGAGAGCTGGCCTCAAAACGCTGCAATTTAGGGATGGCGGCTGTCGGACTCCTAGACCGTCGCAACCGGTTCGACCGGAGTGTGAACGGGTCGAACGTACAGGCGTCGAACACCGCGTCGCAATGGCCAAGGCACGAGTCGATAGAACCGATCCGGAGCCGCAGATGGACCACAGAGCAGCAACCAGCCAGGCTTGAAGGAAACCATGGCCGCGGTGACCGACGTGCAACTCCACCGCTACAACGCGGCAACGCGGCAACGCGGCAACGCTCGAGTTGGCGGTCTGATGCGACGGATGCGGCTTTGCGCCGCTTCCACGCCGGTTCAGCCAGCCTTCGGCTTCGTCATTAGCCAATGAGGCATGGTCAAATCCCAACGAATCGCCGCCGCGCGCAGCGCGAAGATGACGGCGACGCACCCGTGCGCACCGACCGATCGATAGTCCGGGACCCAGGCCAACAGTGCGACATACAGCGTGCATCCGATCAGCACGGGTGTGGCATAGAGTTCACGCGTCATCAGCAGCGTCTGGCGCCCTGCCAGTACATCTCTGAGCAGACCGCCGCCGATGGCCGTGACGATGCCCAGAATGATGGGAGCGAGGGGGCGGCCGAAGTCCATGCCCCAGGACTTGTCCACGGTCTGAATCGCGAACAAGGCGGCACCGAGGCCGTCGACATACAGCATCAGGCGGAAGATCTCTTTGCGAGTCAGCAGCGCATCCGCGTAGAAGGTCACCAGGCTTGCAGCGATGGCGACCCACAAATAGTTCAGATCGACAGACCAGAATACTGGTACGTCCAGGATCAAGTCTCTGAGGGTACCGCCGCCGACCGCCGTGATAATGCCCAGCACGATGGCGCTGAAGAGATCGATCCCTCTCGGCGCCAGGACAAGCACCGCCGTGACGGCGAAGGCGGTAATGCCTGCCATGCCCATCCAGTAACTAAACGATTCCAATTGCTGCTCCTATCCCGGGCAATTCTTACGACCGCCTCGTATGCGATCTAAGCTTATGTTCGATCGTTTATTCCCTTGCGGCCAATCCCTTCGCGTTCTTCGCGACTGCGCGCGAGATAATGCGGTTATCCATGCTGTAAAAATACGAGGATCGATTGATGCTGGAACTTGTGCCATCCCGCGTGATTATGTTCCCCGGAGGAGCTATCCTCCTCTTCCGTGCCCGCGGGGTCCTGGAGGCGCTCGTTGCGGGGTCAGACGTAGGG
>JBATTL010000696.1:0-1561 GCA_049670525.1 Thiohalocapsa sp.
CACCCGCACCCCCTACTTCGTGCCGGAAGGTACCCGGCTCTACCAGCAGTTGATCAACTTTCAGCGCATCAAGCGACGCGTCGCGATGGTGGTGGACGAATATGGTGATTTCCAGGGCCTGATCACCCTCGCCGATCTGTTGGAGGAGATCGTTGGCGAGTTCACGACGGACCCGGCCGATTCCTACCCAGACATCCACCGTGCCGAGGACGGGAGTCTTATGATCGACTGCACGATCAGCGTCCGCGAACTCAACCGCGCCATGCGCTGGACGCTGCCCACCCGCGGACCCAAGACCCTGAACGGCCTGATCCTGGAGTACCTGGAGACCATACCGCAACCCGGAACCAGTTTGATGCTCGACGGCCACCCGTTGGAGATCGTTCAGACCGACGAGAAGACGGTGAAGACTGTCAAACATCTCGGGGGAACGGTCGGCGCCAACCAATGAATGCCGGGCCTTGTCGATCGCGATGTCAGGTATGCACTTGCCCAGGTCGTTCAGCCCATGCCCGACGCACCCCATTCGCCCCGAGCACTGCTCTCAAAGCCCACCGGCTTGATCTGGGCGTCGTCCGGATCCGCCAGCATGATTCCAACTTGCACTCATTGAGACTGGCGCCAGCACCGGGAGCGCACCGCGATGACCGATACCGCCGAACCGGACCTGCCCCCGGACCAAGACGCCACTACTGGTCAAGAATCGCCCTGGTAGGGAGGCCCTGGAGGGCTAGTTTCCGGAGTTTCTGGCGCTATTGTTCCCGGCCATCCATGCGGAGATCGACTGGTCCCGCGGGCATCTATTCTAGACAAGGAATTCCAGCAGATCGTCCGCGATGCGCACATCGGGAGGCGCTACGCGGACAAGCTGGTCTCTGTCTACCGATGCGATGGCCGACCGGCCTGGGTGCTGGTGCATGTCGAGGTGCAAGGCGCTCCGGAGTCGGCCTTCGCCGAGCGGATGTTCGTCTATAACCACAAGGCTCGCGACGCCCGCGGCATGCCGGTGGCCAGTCTCGCGGTGCTAGCCGACGGGCGACGCCCAATTCCACCCCGAGCGCTATCAGGAGGGCCTGTGGGGCTGTTCCGTCGACTTCCGCTTCCCAATCGCCAAGCTGCTGGACTGGGACATCCCCGAGCGTGGGCAGCAGCTCGAGGCCAGCGATAACCTGCTCGCGCTGGTGGTCATGGCGCAGATTCGCGCCAAGGCGACCAAGGACGCCGAGACTCTCAAGGCATAGAAGTTCCGACTCATACGCTTGATGTATGATCGCGGCTATGAACGGGCGGTGATCCTGGAGTTGTTCCGCATCATCGACTGGATGATCCCCCTGCTAAAGGCACTGGAGGTCGCCTTCCGGCAGGAACTCTACAGATTCGAGGAGGGCAGACAGATGCCGTATGTCACGACCGTGGAACGGGCTGGGATCGAGAAGGATCTCCGGCAAGGCGAGGCCCAACTGTTGCCGTGGCAGATTAAAAAGAAATTTGGCGCCGAATCGGCCCAGGCAAGCCGCCCCCGCGTCGAGGCAGCCGAGAGCGAGACCCTACGCACCTGATC
>JBATTL010000697.1:0-6768 GCA_049670525.1 Thiohalocapsa sp.
GTGCGCCGCGGCGCACGTCCACCGCAACATCGAACACCTCGCCCTGAATGACCTGGACCAGCTTTCCCTGTCCGAAAGGATTCTGCATGTGCAGCCCCCGGAGGGTACCGCGACCGGAGAATGACTGGTTATCCTGCACGAAGTTGCCGTCGATACCCGCGCTGGCATAGCGCTCGTGCTGCCAGCTTTCAAAGAACCAGCCGCGTTCATCACCGAAGATCTTGGGTTCGACCAGTAGGACCTCCGGCAGTATCGTTGGGATGAATTTCACGGCTGCCGGTCGCGTTGCAACAAGCCGATCAGGTATTCGCCGTAGCCACTCTTGCGGAGTGGTTCAGCCACCGTCATCAGCGCGTCCGCGTTGATCCATCGATTTTGAAAGGCAACCTCCTCGGGTGCACAAACCTTGAGTCCTTGCCGCTGTTCGATGGTCTCGATAAAGTTGGCGGCTTGGATCAGGGATTCGTGGGTTCCCGTGTCGAGCCAGGCGATACCGCGCCCAAGACGCTCGAGGTGCAGGTCGCCACGTGCCAGGTAGAGTTTGTTGAGGTCGGTGATCTCGAGTTCGCCACGTTGCGAAGGCCGCAGCTCGCTGGCCATGTCACAGACTTGCCCATCGTAGAAATAGATGCCTGTTACCGCGAAACTGGATTTTGGTTTCTGCGGCTTCTCTTCAAGGCCGATCACATCGCCGTTAGCGGAGAATTCCGCCACGCCATAGCGTTCCGGGTCTTTGACCCAATAGCCGAACACCGTCGCGCCTTGCGGACGTTCCGCCGCGGTCTTGAGATGACGCACCAAACCGCCGCCGTAGAAAATATTGTCGCCGAGTATCAGGCACGACGGAGAACGCCCGACGAATTCGCGACCGATGATGAAGGCCTGGGCCAGACCGCCGGGGTTGGGTTGAACGGCGTAGTCGAGTTCAATCCCCCATTGGCTGCCATCGCCGAGCAGTTCGCGGAAAGATGCTTCATCGCGCGGCGTCGTGATGATCAATATCTCCCGGATATCGGCCATCATGAGCACCGCCAGCGGATAATAGATCATCGGCTTGTCGTACACCGGCAAGAGTTGTTTGCTGATGGACAGAGTCAGTGGATGCAGCCGGGTGCCGGCGCCGCCGGCGAGAATGATGCCCTTGCGATTCATACCCTGCTCCCAGTTGCTTCGTCGCCCCCAAGCCGCTGGCCGCGATAGCTGCCGTCGGTCACTCGGCGTGACCATTCCTGGTTCTGTAAATACCAGTTGAGGGTCTGCCTCATGCCGCTCTCGAAGGATTCCGCCGGTTCCCAACCCAGTTCATCTCTGAGCTTGCTCGCGTCAATGGCATAGCGTTTGTCGTGTCCCGGGCGATCGGCGACGAATTGTTTGAGGCGATGGTGCGGGCGGTGCGGGGAATCCGGCAGCGCCTCGTCGAGTAGTGCGCAGAGCGTGTCGACGACCTGTATGTTGGTTTTCTCGCTGTTGCCGCCGATGTTGTAAACCTCGCCGGGGCGCCCCGACTCCAATACCCGGACGATGGCTCGGCAGTGGTCCTCCACGTAGAGCCAGTCGCGCACATTTAAGCCGTCGCCGTAAATGGGCAATGGTTTACCGGCGGTGGCCTTGGCGATCATCAGCGGGATCAGCTTTTCGGGGAACTGGTAGGGCCCGTAGTTGTTGGAGCAATTGGTCGTTACAACCGGCAGTCCGTAGGTGTGGTGCCAGGCGCGAACAAGGTGATCGGAGGCCGCTTTCGAGGCAGAGTATGGAGAGTTTGGGGCGTAGGGGGTTGTTTCCGTGAAGGCACCGGTCGCGCCCAGGGAGCCGTAGACCTCGTCCGTGGAGACATGCAGGAAGCGGAATGCCGCCTTTCGGGCGTCGTTCAATCCCGACCAATAGGCTCGTGTGGCATCGAGCAGATTGAAGGTGCCGACCACGTTGGTCTCGATGAAGGCCGCCGGGCCGTCGATTGAACGGTCCACGTGGCTCTCTGCGGCGAAATTGACGACCGAATCGACATCGTGCACTCGTAATAGGCGTGGGATCAGATCGCGGTCACCAATGTCTCCGCGGAAGAAGGCATGATGCGGGTGGTCCATGGCAGTTGCCAGGGTATCCAGGTTGCCGGCGTAGGTGAGGTTGTCGAGGTTGACGATTCGGGTATTCGAACCCGACAGCATCAGGTGTACGAAATTGCCGCCGATGAATCCGGCACCGCCCGTGACGAGGATTGTCTTCATGGAATCATAGAGCGAGGCTGGAAAGTATCGGCGCGGATGCCGAAAGGAAGATCGGCTACCTGGAGCGGCGGACATCGATCACGTCCGGCAATTGTCGAAGCTTATTGGTCAATCTGTCCAGCTGTACCGCATCCGCCACTTCAATCGTGAAACGCATGCTGGCGACGTCACTGGTCGGATCCGATTGGGTATTGGTACCGAGCACATTGGCGTTCTCATCCGCCAGCACGGATGAGATGTCGCGCAGCAGTCCTCTGCGGTCGGCGGCAACGACCACGAGGTCGACCGGATATCCGGCGTCCGGAGGCTGCTCGGCCCAACTCACATCGAGCAGGCGCTCGCGCTCGGTGTCAGGCAGACTGAGCATGTTACGACAGTTGCGCCGGTGTACGAGGACGCCGCGACCGCGGGTGACGAAGCCGATGAGCCTGTCGTATGGCACCGGCCTGCAGCAGGTGGCCATCTGTGTCATCAGGTCCTCGACGCCCTCGATGACGACGTCCGAGCGTCGCCCCGTTGGTCGTGCCGAGCGTGACTTGACTGCGGATTTTGCCTGGGGTAAGCGGTCGGCGGTTTCGTGCCGATCGGTGCGGGGCTCGCCGATCTGTCGCGCCAAATGCCCCACGGCCACGTCGCCGCGACCGACCGCAGCCAACAGATCCTCGCCCTTGTGGAGGTTGTAACGCGGCGCAAGCTTGTCGAGCTGCGGTTTGTCTTCAATGCCAAGCCGAGCCATTTCCTTTTCCAGTATTGCCCGCCCATCGGCCATGTAGCGGTCGTAATCCTGTAGCTTGAGCCATTGGCGCACGCGATTTCGGGCCCGCGAGGTGACCATGTAGCCGTGGTGCGGGCTGAGCCAGTCGCGGCTCGGCGTGGCGTTCTTCTGCGTCAGTATTTCGATCGTCTCGCCGCTTTCGAGCTGGTAATTGAGCGGCACGATTCGCCCGTCCACCCGGGCACCGCGGCAGCGATTACCGATTTCGGAATGGATGGCGTAGGCAAAATCAAGTGGTGTGGCGCCCCGGGGCAGTTCGACAACTTTGGCCTGGGGGGTGAGCACGTAGATATGGACTGGTTCAAATTCGGCCTTGAATCGCTCCACGAAGTCGCCGGCCTGATCGCCCTCGTTCTTTAGTTCAAGCCAGTTGCGCATCCACACGATGCGGCGCTGGAATTCCGGATCGTGGCCCTTGGCTTCCTTGTAGGCCCAGTGCGCGGCGACGCCGAATTCCGCATGCTGATGCATGTCGAAGGTGCGGATCTGCACTTCCAGTGGTTTGTCCTCGGGACCGATCACCGCAGTGTGCAGGGACTGGTACATGTTCCCCTTTGGCGTGGCGATGTAGTCGTCAAATTCCTTGGGTATGTGGCGCCAAAGTCCGTGCACGATGCCGAGTGCCATGTAGCAGGTCGGGATGTCGCGCACCATGATACGCACGGCCCGTAAGTCGAAAATTTCGGCGATGTCGACCCCTTTGCGCTGCATCTTGCGCCAGATGCTGTAGATATGCTTTGGGCGGCCGCTGATGTCGGCGTCGATACTGGCGCGTTCGCACTCGGCGCGCAGATTATCGATGACACGCTGGATGTAGTTCTGCCGTTCTTCGCGGCGCTCGCGCAACAGCGTCGCGATCCGCTTATAGTCCTCCGGCTGCAGGTAGCGCAGCGACAGGTCCTCCAACTCCCACTTGATCTGCCAGATACCGAGCCGGTTGGCCAGCGGCGAATAGACCCGGCGGGTGTCCTGTGCCAGCTCTTGCTGCCGCGTTCGATCCAGACCCTTGGCCATGCGCATCAAGTGCACCCGCTCCGCGAGCACCACCAGCACGACCCGGACATCTTCTGCGATACCGAGCAACAGGCGTCTCAGGTTTTCCTCGTGCTCCTGTTGGTCTTTTGCGGCAATGACGCGGTCGATGTTGGTGAGCTGGCCGATGCGGCTCAGATCCGCGACCATGCCCGCCAATCCGCGGCCGAAACGCTCCGCCAGGCCCGCTTCGCTAACGTCGTTGCGGTCGAGACAGCCGTTGAGCAGCGCCGCGCAAAGGGTCTCCGCGTCCAGGCGCAGGCCGAACAAGATGTCGGCCGTGGACAGTCGGTGGCGGGCTTCGCTCTCTCCCGTCTCAAGCAGGTGTCCCCCGCGGCAGGCAATCATCAGATCGCAGGCTTCGCCAATCCGTTTGCATTCCCCCGCGTCATAATGCGACTCGAGCGCATGGAGCCAATGCTGGCTCGCGGCCAGATCATCGGGTTCTGTGATGGGGAGACTGGAGGTATGTTTGACCATGGCAGGCCGCTGGCCAGCCTAACTCAGGTTAGGCGAGCATATGGCTGACGAGTCCGTCGGCGAGTTTGGGCTCAAACCAAGTGGACTTAGGCGGCATGATTGCGCCGGCATCGGCGACACGCATCAGGTCGTCCATCCCAGTAGCGCGAAGAGAAAAGGCGACGCGCATGTCGCCGGCATCGACGCGGGATGCAAGTCCGGTGAGGCCGCGAATGCCTCCGACGAAATCTATGCGCTCGTCGCGGCGCGGGTCGCCGATGCCGAGAATTGGTGCGATCAAATTGTCTTGTAACAGACTGACGTCGAGCCGGGCGACCGGATCATTGCGGGGGATGCGCTGCGGGTCTAACGTCAGCAGATACCAGCGCCCGTCGAGATACATGCCGAACTCGGCCGGACAGGCCGGTTGAACCGGCCTGTCCGAGGGCTCGATGAGGAACGCCGCTGCGACGCGTTCTAGGAAGCTCCCATCGTCGAGTCCGTTCAGATCCCGAATCACGCGGTTGTAAGGCAGGATCCGCATCTGATCGTGTGGGAAGACGACCGATAGAAAGTACTGATGAGCGGCTTCTGGATCGGGGTCCGCTGCGCGCCGTGTCGCCGCGACGCGTGACGCGGCGGCGGAGCGGTGATGTCCGTCGGCGACGTAGAGCGCGTCAAGGGCATCGAAAGCCCTGGTGAGTCGGTCAATCACGGCCGCGTCATCAATGACCCAGATCTGATGACGCACAGCGTCGGTGCCAGTGATGTCGACCTGAGGGATGGTCTCAGTGGCTCGTTTCGCTAGCCCGTCAATCTCAAGATTGGCACGATAAACCAGAAACACCGGTCCGGTCTGTGCGTCGAGCGCATCGATTTGGCGGACGCGGTCGTCTTCCTTGATCGGTCGCGTGAATTCATGCTTCTTGATGCGGTCATCGTCATACGCGGCGATGGACGTGGCCGCCACCAGGCCCGTCTGGCTATGCTCCCTCATCGTAAGACGATAGAGGTAGTACCGAGGTCCGGGGTCGCGAATCAGGATGCCCTCGTCGCGCATGCGCTGAAGGTTTTCCCGTGCCTTTGCGTAGACTCGAGCATCGAAAGGATCGACATCGTCCGGCAGGTCGATCTCCGGTCGCGATATATGCAGGAAGCTCCAGGGTCGGCCGTCGACCATCTGCCGCGCTTCGGCCGCGTTCATCACATCATAAGGAGGAGCGGCCACCTCGGCGGCAAGTCCGGGGGCCGGACGCAGACCGGCGAACGGTTTGATCAGTGACATCGTGGATGCGTGTCGGATTTCAGGCTGGCTTTGCGGGACGAATAGGGCGGGCTTGGTCGTTCGCGTCCCGCTATCCATCCATTATCGAGTTGGGGGTGCGTAGAGCAGGCCGCCCTTGTTCCAAAGCGCGTTCAGACCACGTTTGATGCCGAGTCCTGACGCGGCCCCGAGGTTCCTCTCATAGATCTCGCCATAGTTGCCGACTTGCTGGATCACCCGATAGCCCCATTCCTTGTCGATGCCGAGCGCGCTGGAAGTGTCACCGTCGAGGTCGAGCAGTGTGCGTACATCGTCGCTTGTGGCGCGTGACTTGGCCGCGATCACGTTGCTCGCATCGATGCCCATCTGCTCGGCGCCGATCAGCGTATAGAGTGTCCAGCGCACGAGGTCGAACCAGCGGGTCTCGCCTTTGCGAACGGCGGGACTCAGTGGCTCCTTGGAAATGACCTCAGGCAAGATGCGATGGGCCGCTGGGTTGTCGCGGGTCGCACGCAGACCGTAGAGCTGTGACCGGTCGGTGGTCAGTGTCAAACACTTGCCCGCAAGGTAGGCGTCGTGCGCGCTGATAAGGTCCGGATAGAGTGTCATTTCCATGCGCATTCGGTGTCGCGTGAAATAACGTCGCGCGTTGTCCGCGCTCGTGGTCCCGCTGATTGCGCAGATCGTCGCGCCGTTCAGCCCTAAGGTGCTGAGCAGATCGGTTGCACGGGAAACCATGAAACCCTGCCCATCAAAATACAGGATGCCGACGAAACTGACGCCCTCGGTGATGTCGCGCTGCTCTGTCCAGGTTGTGTTGCGGGCCAGCAGATCCACGCGACCTTCGCGAACCGCCGCAAACCGATCATCGGTTCCGAGTGGGACAAACTGAACCTTCCCGGCATTGCCCAACGCAGCGGCCGCGACCGCACGGCAGAAATCCACGTCCAGCCCGCTCCAGTTGCCGCCCTCATCCACAAGCGATAATCCCGGCGCCTCGCCGTTGACACCAC
>JBATTL010000698.1:0-8217 GCA_049670525.1 Thiohalocapsa sp.
GACAATAAGGCCAGGGTTGGTATGGGCCCGATGCCGTCGAGCGCGAACTCGGTATGGTAGAGAGTCGCTAGACGGTCTACAGGTTCCTGCAGCAGGTAAATCGAAAGGCTAACCATGATCCACGCGATCATGCCGCCAAGCAGTCCGTACCATGCGCCGCTGTAGAGGAAGGGGCGGCGAATGAAGCCCGGCGTGGCGCCAACGAGATCCATGATCTGCACCTCGCCTCGGCGGTTCTCGATTTCCAGGCGGATCGTATTGCCCACGACCAGCAGCACGGCTAGCCCGAGTACTACGGCCAGCAGCAACGCGGCGTTATTCAGCAGCGCGATCATCGCGTTAAATCTTTCGGTCCACTGCGAATCGAGCCGGGCGAAATCGGCTTCGGGTCTGGTTTCAAGGGATGCGGCTAGCGCCTTCAATGCCTCCGCATTCCGAGCCCGTGGTGCCGGGTGGATCGCCAGGACCACAGGAAGCGGGTTTTGGCTCAACTGATCCAATGCGCCGCCGAGCCCGCTGTACTCGCGGAATTCGGCAAGTCCCCGGTCCGCGGAGATCAGCTCCACGACGGAGATGTCGGCGCGCGCGCGGAGCTCGGCGGCCAATTCCGCCGCTCGCGCCTCGTCCACCTCGGGCGTTAAGAATAGGGACAAGCCCGCGCTGCGCTGCCAGCCGCCGCCAAGACGCTCCAGGTTGTCCAAGACGACGAACAGGGTTGCGGGCAGCGCCAGCGCGATCGCGATGGCGGCGACCGTCATGGCTGTCGAGAGCGGGGTGCGGATCAACCTGTCGAGGGTCTCGACGACCGCGCGGCCATGGTTGCCAAGCCAGCACTCAATCGCTTTTGCGAAACGGCTTCGCGCGGCGCGACGCCTCAACTGCTTGGCCATGGTGTCACCAATTCCCGGAGTCGGCTATCAGCCGACCCTGGTGTAAGCGCAAGGTCCGATGGCCCAGCGCGCTCACCAACTCCATGTCGTGGGTCGCGATCAACAGGCTGACGCCCACTTGATTGAAACGCTCGAACAACTCGAAAATCTCCCGCGACAAGGCCGGGTCGAGGTTTCCGGTAGGCTCGTCCGCCAGGATCACGGGCGGGCGGGCGACCACGGCCCGCGCGATGCCGACGCGCTGTTGTTCTCCGCTTGACAAGGACAGCGGCAGCACGCCTTCGTAACGCAACAGCCCGACTTGGTCCAGAGCCGCTCGAACCCGCTTGCCGATCTCATTCCAGAGCATGCCGCTGGCCATCAAAGGCAACGCGATATTGTCGAAGACAGTGCGATCCGGCAGCAGGCGGTGATCTTGAAAGATCATGCCGATCTCGCGCCTGTGCCCCGGTATCAGGCGCCGCGGCAGCCGTCCAAGATCGCGGCCGTTGACGGTCACGCATCCGCGGGTCGGTCGCTCCAACAGGCCGATCAAGCGCAACAGCGTGCTCTTGCCGGCGCCCGAATGTCCGGTCAGGAAGACCAACTCCCCAGGTTTGAGCGCGAAGGTCAAATCCTTGAGCGCGTCGCCGCGCTCGGGGTAGCGTTTGGTGACGTGCTCGAAAGCGATCACGACGCCAGTAGCGCGTCCAAGAATTCGTCGGCGTCGAAATGGCGGAGGTCCTCGATACGCTCACCGACGCCGATGAAGCGCAACGGCACATTCAGCTGTTCCGCGATGGCGAACAGGATGCCACCCTTTGCGGTCCCGTCGAGTTTGGTGAGCGTGATACCGGTCAGCGGAAGGATCTCATTGAACTGCGCGGCCTGGTGCAGCGCGTTCTGGCCCGTGGTGGCATCCACGACCAACATCACTTCGTGGGGCGCATCTGGATCGATCTTTTTCATTACCCGACCGATCTTACGCAGTTCCTCCATGAGGTTGACCTTGGTGTGCAGGCGTCCCGCTGTGTCGGCGATGAGAACGTCGGCGCCGCGCGCGGTGGCCGCCTGCAGGGCGTCGAAGATCACCGATGCCGGATCGGCGCCGGTATGCTGACCGATGACAGGCACATCATTACGTTCGCCCCAGGCCTCCAACTGTTCAACCGCCGCGGCGCGGAAGGTGTCTCCAGCGGCCAACATGACGCTGTTGCCGTCATCCTTGAGCTGGCGCGCAAGCTTGCCGATCGTGGTGGTCTTGCCGACGCCGTTGACGCCAACCATCAGGATCACCTGCGGCTTGCCCGGAACCGGCTGCCGCACCGGCCGGTGGTTGTGCTTGAGGATTTCCGCGAGGTGTGTGCGAATCACTCGCAGCAGCCCCGCGGGATCAGACTGTTCGCGCAGTCTGACTCGATAGCTGAGATCCTCCATGATCCGCGTTGTTGCCGGAATGCCCACGTCCGCGGCCAGGAGCAAGATTTCCAGCTCTTCGAGGAGATCCTCATCGATTTCCTTGCGACCGGTGATCAGTTCCCCGACGTCCGCGTTGAGTACCTCTCGGGTGCGGGCGAGGCCGTTCCGCAGACCCGCGAGGAATCGTTTGCGTTGCTGCTCGTTCTCGCCTTCCGCGGCATGGTCGGCGATGGCCTGGGCAAGACGCCCGGTACCGGCTTGATCGGTTGGAGTCGCTGGTATTCTATGGGCTGTCGCAGCAACGGCCGCCTCATTAAAATGAGGCGATGGATTCAACGCGGTCGGCAGCGGAGCCTGGATTTCCGCACGCGTCGGCTCCGGTGGATCGTCTTCCGGGCGAACCTGTTCCGACTGTTCCGGAGTGGGCTTATCGCGTCGATTCTTTTTTCCAAATCCAAACATAATGGGTCGTGTAGAAAGTCAGGCCGGGGCTGGCGATGCTATCAAATGCTCGGCTCCGTTGCCGGCGCAGCCTGCCGATCCGATGACCAGCCGCGTTGTATCGGTGTTCCGCCGTCGCCATGTCCCTGCGTCTAGGGGCCGTACCACTGCACTCGGGAGTCATTTATGTACAAAGCTGGAGTGTTGATCGTCCTAACTCTCGCACCGGTTTGGGTGGCGCAGGCGGCAGTTGTCGAACGCGTTCTGGACAACGGTCTGAAGGTGCTGGTGAAAAGGGATGATCGCGCGCCGATCGTCACATCCCAGGTTTGGTACAAGGTCGGGTCCAGCTATGAGTATGGCGGTGTCACCGGCGTCTCCCATGTCCTCGAGCACATGATGTTCAAGGGTACAGAGAACCTCAAGCCCGGCGAGTTCTCCCGCATCATCGCGGCCAACGGCGGCGATGAGAATGCCTTTACCGGCCGCGACTACACCGCCTATTTTCAGACCATGGCCGCGGATCGACTGCCAGTATCCTTCGAGCTCGAAGCGGAGCGCATGCGCAGACTGGCCTTGCCGGAAGAGGAGTTTCTAAAAGAGCTGGAGGTGGTCAAAGAGGAGCGTCGTCTTCGCACCGACGATGATCCGGAGTCGCTGACCTTCGAACAGTTCAATGCCGCTGCCTATGAAGCGTCGCCCTATCGGAGTCCGATCATCGGTTGGGCCAGTGATCTCGACTCCATGCAGGTGGGCGACCTCCAAGCCTGGTACCGCAAATGGTATGCGCCGAACAACGCGACACTCGTGGTTGTTGGCGACATCGATCCGGACGAGGTGTTCGCGCTGGCCGAAGTGCATTTCGGTCCCTTGCAGCCGGAGCAGGTTTTGTCGCCCAAACCTCGCCGCGAACCGGAGCAGCGCGGTGAGAAGCGCCTCAGCGTCAAGGCGCCGGCTAAGGAACCCTACCTGATCATCGGCTACAAGACGCCGGCACTAGGCGATGCCGAGGCGTCCTGGGAGCCCTACGCATTGGAGATGCTGTCGTCGGTGCTCGACGGCGGCAGCAGTTCGCGGTTGAGCCGCGAGCTTGTGCGCGGTCAGCAAGTTGCCGCATCCGCGGGCGCGAGCTACGACGCCTTCACGCGACTGTCGGGTATGTTGCTGCTGAGTGGCAGTCCGGCCAAAGGCCATAGTGTCGCCGACGTCGAGCAAGCGTTGATTGCGCAGGTCGAGCGCTTGCGCTCGGAGCCGGTCTCTGAAGACGAGCTGAGCCGGATACGAGCGCAGCTGATCTCTGCCAAGGTCTATGAAAAGGACAGTGTCTTCTACCAGGCGATGCAATTGGGCCAGCTTGAGACTGTCGGTCTCGGTTGGGAGTTGGTGGACGACTATGTGGAACGGCTTTCTGCAGTGACGCCGGAGCAGATTCAGGCGGTGGCACAGAAGTATCTGGAGCCGGATACTCGCACTGTCGCGCTGCTTGAGCCCCAACCCCTCGATGAGGGCAATCAGACCGCTGGAAACCAGGGAGGACATGCACGTGTTCGTTGACGCCAAAATAGGGCCTGCCTTGACGCTTGGCCTGTTTTTTACCCTGGGCGCATCTGCCTCTGCCGTTGCTGCCCCGCAGATCGAGAGTTGGCAGACCGAGAATGGCGCCAAGGTGCTGTTCGTCGACGCCCCCGATTTGCCGATGCTGGACCTGCGCATCGTGTTTGACGCCGGTAGCGCGCGCGACGGTGACAAACCGGGGCTCTCGTCCCTGACCGCGGACATGCTCACCGAAGGGGCCGCGGACTTGGACGCGGATGCCATCGCCGAGCGCGTCGAGGCCGTCGGCGCCCAGCTCGGCACCGGTGCCGACCGAGACATGGCATGGGCCACGCTTCGCAGTCTGACCGACGAGGCGTTGCTTGAGCCCGCCGTGGATACGCTGACCAAAGTGCTGGCGCAGCCCGGTTTTCCCGCCGACGACTTCGAGCGTGTGCGGCAGAACCGATTGGTGGCGCTGCGTCTGGCCGAACAGGATCCGGGAAGCGTGGGCAGCAAACTACTGTACCGAACCATCTTCGGAGAGCATCCCTATGGCTCTGACCCGAGCGGAACCGCTGACAGCGTCGGCGCCATGACGCGTGACGACCTCGCTGCCTTCCATGGGAAGTACTATGCCGCTCCTAATGCCACGCTCGCAATCGTCGGCGCCCTGAGCCGCGCCGAAGCCGAGCAGCTGGCGAACCGGGTCACCGCAGGGCTGCCCAGTGGTAGCGCCGCGCCGCCGCTCCCGGCCGTGCCGGAACTGACTGCTGGTAGCCTGAAGAAGATCGATTTCCCCTCCAGCCAGACGCACATCTACGCGGGCCAGCCTGGTATGGCCCGAGGCGATCCAGACTATTTCCCGCTGTACGTCGGTAATCACATCCTCGGTGGCAGCGGTTTGGTCTCGATCCTGATGTACGAGGTGCGAGAGAAACGCGGTCTGTCTTACAGCACCTACAGCTACTTCGCACCCATGGCCGTTCGTGGGCCGATGATCATGGGTCTGCAAACCAAGAACGCGCAAGCGGACGAGGCCAGTGCGGTCCTGCTCGATACGGTGCAGCGTTTCATCGAGCAGGGTCCGACGGACGAGGAGCTCGATGCGGCACTGAAGAACATCACTGGCGGATTCCCGCTCCGAATCGCCAGCAACAGCAAGGTGGTGCAATACCTCGCCATGATCGGCTTTTATGACCTTCCCCTCGACTATCTCGATCGCTTCGTCGATCGCGTCTCTGCGGTGTCCTCCGAACAGATTCGTGACGCCTTTAGTCGGCGCGTCCATCCGGATCGTCTCGCGGTGGTCGCCGTCGGTGGGGATTCGACACCGGTTGCTGAAACGGCGACAGGCGAGGGCACGGAACCAGGCGCCAATGCTGGCGGCGGGACCATTCCAGCGGCCGCTGCAACCCCGGGCGCCGCCCAGCGAGTCGGTGGCTAAGGTTCAGAAATGCGCAGCCCCTACGGGGCAACTGCGCATCATCGGTGGTCGATTTCGTGGTCGCCGATTACCCATCCTGACCGAACCCGGTCTTCGTCCCACCATCGAGCGCTCCCGCGAGACCCTGTTCAACTGGCTGGCACCGATTGTCGACGGCAGTCGCTGTCTGGATTGTTTCGCCGGGTCAGGGGCGCTGGGTCTGGAGGCAGCGTCGCGTGGTGCTGCGCAGGTGCTGATGGTGGAGCATTCCGGGCCTGTGGCGCGACAGCTCCGTAGAAACACTGCGCTGCTCGGTGCCGATGAAGTGGCGGTGATCGATGCAGATGTGATTGCTTGGCTCGCCGAGCAGTCTGCGCAGCAGTTCGACATCGTCTTTCTGGATCCGCCGTTCGGCCGCGGTCTCCTGACCCTCGCCTTCGACTTGCTACGAACAGGCGGCTGGGTGGCGGCGGGCACGCGGGTCTACCTGGAAACGGCAGTGGCTGAAGGATATCCGCCGCTGCCGCCAGATTGGACGCTGGTGCGTGACAAATGCGCGGGCCAGGTGCGGTACGGCATGGTTGTAGTCGGTGATGCAGGTCATGGGGACGGAGCGCTGGGCTATTGATCGCGTTCTGTTATCCTTGCGCCCCGCCACAGCCCGACAGAGCCTATTCATGCGTAGCGTTGTCTATCCCGGTACCTTCGATCCCATCACCAACGGTCATGCCGACCTGATCGCAAGGGCGTCCGAACTCTACGATCGCGTCGTCGTTGGGGTCGCGCGGGATACGGCTAAGGCGCCGACCTTCGAAATCGACCATCGCGTGGCACTCGCGCGCACCGTTTGCCATGAAATGGGCAATGTCGAGGTGGTTGATTTCTCCGGCCTCCTGGTCGAGTTTGCGCGGCAGCTGAAGGTCCACGTTATTATGCGCGGCCTGCGTGCGGTGTCGGATTTCGAGTACGAGTTCCAGCTTGCCGGCATGAACCGGCGGATGGCCCCGGACATTGAGACTCTATTTCTGACCCCGGCGGACCAGTACGCGTACATCTCGTCCTCGTTGGTCAAGGAGATCGCGCGCCTCGGCGGCGACGTTTCGGCCTTCGTTGCAGCGCCCGTCCATGCTGCATTGCAAGAACGGTTTGGATAAACTTCGGTACATCCCTATGTGCCCAATGACGCGACAACTATTCCAGGAGTATTCCAATGTCCCTGATCATCACCGATGAATGTATCAACTGCGATGTTTGCGAGCCCGAGTGCCCGAATGGGGCAATCTCTCAGGGCGACGAGATCTATGTGATCGACCCGGCTCTCTGCACCGAGTGCGTCGGCCACTACGAGACCTCGCAGTGCGTCGAGGTCTGCCCGGTCGACTGCATCCCCAAGGACCCGGATCACGAAGAGACCGAAGAGCAATTGCGGGCCAAATATGAGCGTATTACCGCGGAAGGATGACCCCATCGCCGTGATTCGCCACCTCAAGGCTCCCCCGTGGAGCCTTTTTTCGCGCCATTTTTCGCAATGGCCGCGGCGGTTGCCGCTGATATTGGTCGTCTGCGTTTCAACGCTTGCCGCAACGGTCGTGCGTGCGGCGCCAGCGCAGGAACCGGAAAAGCCACCGGCATCCGCCATAGCGTCGGCGCATCCCGCTGCAACGGTCGCGGGGGTCGAAATTCTGGCGTCCGGTGGTAATGCATTCGACGCGGCCGTCGCGGTCAGCGCCGTATTGGCCGTGGTGGAGCCTTACAGTTCCGGTGTCGGCGGTGGTGGCTTTTGGTTGCTGCATGTCGCCGATCAGGGTCGCGATCTTATGATCGATGGGCGCGAGCGCGCGCCGCTGGCCGCTACCCGCGACATGTACTTGGATGAGAACGGCGAGTTTGTGCCCGAACGATCGTTGAACGGTCCGCTCGCCGCGGGCATCCCCGGTGAACCAGCGGCCCTGGTTCATCTCGCGGAGCGCTATGGCCGATTGCCCCTGGGCCTGTCGTTGACGCCGGCCATTACATTAGCCAGAGACGGCTTCGCCGTCGACGCGCTTTACAGGCGTCTGGCGACATGGCGGCTTGCCGCACTGCAGGCATCGCCGGCAGCCGCTGCGCAGTTCCTCATTCAAGGCCAAGTGCCTGAAGAGGGCGCTGTCATCCGCCAGCCCGATCTGGCCGACACTCTGGCGCGGTTGGCCGAGCATGGACGCGACGGGTTTTATGCCGGCCCGGTGGCAAAAGCCCTGGTCCAGGGTGTACGTGCTGCTGGTGGAATCTGGACCTTGGAGGATCTGGCAGGGTACCGGGTCGTCGAGCGACAGCCCATCGTCGGCGAGTATCGAGGCTGGCGTATCGTCAGCGCTGCCCCACCGTCGTCCGGTGGTGTCGCATTGGTGCAGATGCTGAATATGCTCTCCAGGTTCGATCTCGGCGGCATGGCGGGCCCGGATCGAATCCATGTGACCGTCGAGGCCATGCGTCGCGCATACCGTGATCGGGCGCTTTACCTTGGCGATCCGGATCATGTCGATGTGC
>JBATTL010000699.1:0-2257 GCA_049670525.1 Thiohalocapsa sp.
GAACGGTTCGGCTCAATGGAATTGACCGACATCACCCCCGATGCCGTTGACGCTGCCGTGGTTGCGCTCGCCGAGCGTGGCCGGCTGCGCCCGATCCGCGGCCAGACCACCGAGGCGTCCGGCCGACCACTGGCCGGCTCCACCATCAACCGCTACAACACTCAGTTGGGCCGCCTGTACCGCTACGCGCGTCGGCTGCGCCTGCAGCCGCGCGCGCATGAGCCGCCAACCAAGGGCATCGAGAAAAGCCCGGAGCCTCCCAACCCCGAGCGGTATCTGCGCCCCGAGGAGGTCGAACGGCTGCTCAAGGTGGCAAAGGTGCTGGATAGGCGATGGGGCAAGCTCACGGCGATGATCGTCTGCGCGTTTCATACCGGGCTGCGCGTCGGCAATCTGCAGGCGTTGCGCTGGCGTGACGTGGATCTCGACGCCGGCACGATCACCGTGGCGAAGACCAAGAACGGCCGCCCGATGGTCTCAGCACTGTCCGAACGTGCCGTGGGCGAACTCAAGCGCCTACCGGACAAGCACCCGGATGGCCTCGTGTTCGCCGGTCGCACCGGCCGTGCGTTCGGTTTCCGCCGCCTCTGGGAGCAAGTCTGCACTGAGGCCGGGTTGCCGGGTCGCAACTTCCACCAACTGCGCCACGGCTGCGGCTCGGCACTCGCACAGGCCGGCGTGGGGCAGGCTCAAATCATGGCGATCTTGGGTCACCGCACCCTCAGCGCATCGGCCCGGTACATGCACCACAGCACCGATGACAAGCGCGCCGTGGTGGCGAAGGTGTTTGGCTGATGAAGAAGGACCTCGTGTCCGAAGGTCGCGCGCAACTCACGCGCCATGCGTGGCGATGTTTGCCTATCACCTGCTGGCCGCCGCGCGGTCGCGGTGCAGCAAGGCCGGTAAGAAAAGCGGAGAGACGCGCCGCGCGCAAGCGGCGAATCACTGGTCATACGATGAGGTCTTTCCGGCCGCCTACGCCGAAGCCCAGGCCCGCTATCCCAAGGTGACCCGCCGCAATCTGGCCTATACCGCCTATAAGATCGCACCGCAGTTTCATTGCAGCGCCAAGGATCGGGAGGAGCTGACCGAAGCCCGCGCCCGGAACTATCTGGATCGTCTTCGCGAATAACTCATCCGGGCGGCGAACCGGTTCAGCACCCGCCTCGCTCTCACGCCCCCTTCCAGCCCTCGTTATTGTTTCACCATCGCCGTGGCGGCGGTATCCGAAACAATAACGAGGGCTTTTTCATGTCCGATCAATTCGACCGCATTAATGACTTCAAGCCGTGGCGCGCTTGGGTCACCGATGACGCCGAGAGCGTCTTTCCGACCTTCAGTTCATTCGAATGGTTCGTTCGCCAGCATCGCGAACAACTTATTGAGTCCGGTCAATACATCCCGCGCCGCGGCCCTTGCGGCTCGCTCGCTGGTCCCGGTCTCGGCGCCGTTGTGCTGGGCATCCTGCGCGATGAAGCGCGTCAGGAAGCGGCATAGGAGGCGCCCCATGAACTCATCACAAGCCACCACCCTGTATGACTTAGCCAGTGGGCTCGCGAGCATCACCAAAACAATGCTCCGTATCGACAGCGATGGGGTTGACTCCGATTACGTCTATGGACTGCGCGCTGCTGCCGCTCACCTGGCGGACGAGCTTGAAAAGCTCACATGGACGCACGTCGAGGCGGCGGGCAACGCCACGGTGCATGTGCCACTGCATCCCGCGATCGAGGCCAAGCTGCTGGCTTCAGCTGAGGCTGCGGGCTGCCCCGCACCGGCGCAGGCAGCAAATCTCTTGGAGCTCGCGCTGCGCGCTGATGCGGCGGTGAGGGAAGGCGGCGAATGAACGACGAACAACGCGCCGAACTGAACCGCCTATTCAAGGGCGCCAATCGAGGGCTTTCTGCCGCGCTGATCGAGATCATCAATGCCATGCGCGACTATTGGCCGCTGACGGTTCGGCAAGTCTATTACCAGGCCGTGAGCCGGCTGCTAATTGCGAATCACCTGAATGAGTACCGCAAGGTATCGCGAGCGCTGACCACCCTTCGGCGCAATGATCTGGTGCCGTGGTCCGCTATCGAGGATCGGACCCGGCGCACGTTCGATAAGCGCGGACAGCCGAATGTGATCGAGTTCATCGAGGGGCAAATGGGCGATTTCCTCAACCCTGATTATTACGGCAGATGCTACAGCCAGGATCAGAATGTCTATATCGAGGTCGCGACCGAGAAATATGCGCTAAGCAGCATCATGA
>JBATTL010000700.1:0-3337 GCA_049670525.1 Thiohalocapsa sp.
GACGCCGTCGTCGAGGGTCCAAACGAGCACCCCACCGCCCACGGGCTCAAGGGGCGCCCCCAGCCCGTTGCGTAGCCCGGTGACCAGCGTCTCGTGATAGCGGGCCCGATAGTCGAGCTGCAACGCATTCAGGGTGTCGTCGTCGTAGAACAGAGCGGCGGACCGCGCGGGCATGCCATTGAAGGACGCGATCTCCGCGACACAGACGCGCTCGCCAAAACCGGTTTTCTGGTCGATACATTTGAATTCGACCTTGGGGAACTGCTCGTGGATGTCTGCCTCGGTAACGTCCGGATTCAGACGGTCGTAAGCGATGTTAAAGCTCGGAGCGCCAAAGACGTGCAGGATGAACAGATCGCTGCGCCGTTTGCCGTCCTCGGTGAACATCAGCCAGGTGAACGGACCGGCGATTAGCGCCAGTGACAGGATGAGTTTGTAAGCGCGAGGGAGTTTCAGATTCATAGGGCGGGCATTGTAGACGCTGATGACCGACGGTGTCGGATGATACCCTTTGCCGATGACCAAACCCGCCGCCAAAACCAGCTGCTCCAAGCCCTCGGAGAACGCACATACGCCAATGATGCAGCAATACATTGGCAGATTGGCTGCAGGCCGCGCGGCGCAAGGGTTTTGTCCTGTCGCGCTGTCTAAGAAAATCAGCGCCTCACCGCCAGCGAGCCCAGAAATGGCGGGGAGCTTTTAAGCTGTCTTAGACAGGGTTCGAGCCTGTGACCTACCGCCTCCATGGACTTTGGCTTAGCGGCAGCCAAGAGCGATTGGGAGCAGTGGGGCTGGGGCCTCGAGGCTTATGGGACGGCATTTGTCGATGGCATATTGGCGCCACGCCACCCGCGAGGAAGGAGAAACACGCACGCGGCGGGCCGCAAAACGTGCTGTTGAGAGGGGCGCCAGGCAGATGGTGCTTCAGCCGCAGCGGCGGCTTGAGGAGTTCGAACAGGATCAGGAGCAATGACCCCCGAAGACAGAGCCCGAGCCCTCCGCTGCGTCCCACTTGCTGGGCGCGCGGCATATTCGTTATGCCACCGCACCAAGGACTTCCGGCTATGGAGGATTGAGCGCTGCGAGTGCCAGACGGAACGACTAATATCATGGATGGATAGCTTGGATCGCGTACCCGGTGTGTGCGAGCGCCGGCATCTCGACCAAGGCCGATGACCACCGGATGTAGAGCAGGCGGCGCCCATCGTGCGTCGCCACCCCATAAGGCAGCTGGAGCGAGCAATGGGCGACGAAGATAAGACCAACCAAGCGGCAACCGACGCTCAGAGTCAGTTCGAAGCGGTTACCGGGGGGGCTCAGACGTTTCCGAGGTCCGCCAAATCCTACGCGACCTCTACGACCCGTGTGACGCAGCGTTATTTTGACGGATACCGCATCCGTTGCTGAGCCAGCGAAAGCCAATTGACCGCATTTTCGCTGGCGACGCCGAGGCTGTGTTGCGCATCATCCGGCCGACGGCCGATGGTAATTTCGCATAAGCCCGACAGCGTGCCGGACCGCGCCAAAAATACCTACACCTAATGCACCGTGCACACCATGCAGGAGGCTAAAATGACCTCAATTCTGTTTATTAACAAATGTTTAGAGCCACATCCGAGGTCAACAGCAACGCTGTTTACACTACTTCGGAGCCTAATAAAATCAAGCCGTTACAAGGTGGTTTTGATACGTGAAAATCGCCAGCCGGGGCGCGGCGGATAGTGCCGAGTAAGTGAAAAGAACGCTTCGAACATGACAAAGATGAACAAATGGGAACTGGCCGAAGACCCGACGTTGCGGCGGCGAATGGGCAAGACCGGAGAAGAGTTGGCCGAGCTGGCCGCCGTGGTGAACCGAATACAGATCCAGGGTCTCGATGCCGTTGATCCAGGCAGCGGGAAGACCAACCGGCAACGGCTCCAGGAAGAAATGGCAGACGTGTACGCACAACTCGACACGAACCTTGCCGTCCTTGGGTTAGACGGGCCGGCGATCAGTGATCGAGTGATGGAGAAGCAACGCCAAATGCATGAGTGGGAATCGCTGTACCGCTAACCATGACAACCCCCGACCCCCGACCCGCCGCGACGAACTTCCCTGCCTATCCATCCGCGCACCACTGGCGGGCCTACATCCTCGCCAGCGGTCCGGATCGGAAATACTGGGAAAACCGCCTATGGACGCGGTACATGTGGCCACGCTACCGCGGCCCACTGTTGATCCACGCAAGCAAATGGTGGTCCGCGACAGCGGTCGCTGCCCAGATGAACGATGTCGCCGCAACCTGGGAGGCGTGCGCCGGCCGAAAGCCCGCACTCGGGGTCATGCCGGGCTTCGACACCCTGCGGAAGATACGGGATCTTGGCATGCATATCGTCGGCTGTGTCGACATCGTACCCGGCCGCGACGCCTGGGAATCTGCTTGGGTGTCGGCCGGCGGCGCCTGCCCGCAGGATCACTGCGCACTTCGACTGGAAAACCCCCGGCCGTTACCGGAGCCGATTCCGTCCCGCGGCCAACTGGGGCTCTTTCGGTTCTCTGCCAATCAAGCCATCACGAAGGAATGCTCATGAACACAACCATTTCGCGCTCGACGCCGTGTCGGGATGGGAGTTAGCCTCCTTTTTCCAACGCCCAACTATGACAGGAGGCCTGCGCTTTGAAACAGGCAAAGAGAACATGTCAGCCCTGTACGGGATGTTGTGACGGCTGGGTACAAATGGTTATTGGCAGCGTTCCGGTCTATCCTGGGCAGCCATGTCCCCATAGCACCGGTATGGGATGTGATGATTATAAAAACCGTCCTGTCGATCCTTGCGACAAATTCAATTGCGGCTGGATTATACCGAACAGCCCGCTTCCAGAGTGGATGAAACCAAATAACGGAAAGGTAATTGTAATTTTTAACAAGCTTCAATGGAAAGGTATTCCCCTTGATTTGGCTGTCCCAGTTGGGACACGCATACCACCGAGAGCATTGAAGTGGCTAAAGAAGTTTGCTGAGGACTACAAGAGGCCGCTGATCTATACAGAACAGCTATCGAAAGACGGTCAATTCCAAAAGCAACAAAAAATCTTTGGTCATGGGCCTCCTCAGTTTCAGCAGGATCTTCTTCGTTGGCAAAAAGAAGGCAAGAAGCTATGGTAAACAGCCGCGGAAAGGGGTCTGGCCCGACTGGCACCAAGATAAGCGTAAGCGACTGAGAATCTGGGGGAAGGCTGGCTTTGAAGGTGATACGGTGACATCGCCAAACACCACCAGTCACCCGAGGAGCCAGCCGACATGCACGCTAGCCATCGCCAGCGAGTTGGGCAACAGAAACGCATTCGACAGCGC
>JBATTL010000701.1:0-1842 GCA_049670525.1 Thiohalocapsa sp.
GCGACGCTCGTGCTGTATCGCGGTTCGACCATCAGTGGGTGCGGACCCGCGGAGTCGGGCATGGGCCCATTTTACTGCCCGCAGGATCAAAAGGTGTATGTGGACCTGGGCTCTTTCGAGGAGCTTAAGCGAGAGCTAGGTGCTGATGGCGACTTCGCTCAAGCCTATGTGCTTGCCCACGAAGTAGGTCACCACATTCAGAATCTCGAAGGCACACTCAATCAGGTGCAGAAGGCGCAACAACGGGTGCGGGGCGAGGCAAAAAAGAACGAGCTGCAAGTCAAACTCGAACTACAGGCTGACTGCTACGCTGGTGTGTGGGCGAACCACGCTCAGAAAAAGTTCGATATTCTCGAGCAAGGCGATCTGGAGGAGGCCTTGATGGCGGCCGCGTCGATTGGCGATGACCGATTGCAAAAAATGGCTCGCGGCTTTGCGATTCCTCATACCTTCACGCACGGTAGCTCCAAGCAACGTGTCGAATGGTTCGCGCGGGGTATTAAGTACGGCAGCCTGAGTCAGTGCAATACCTTCGATGGTCAGTGATGAAAGACGCTCACCTCGCCTTTCGCCGGACGACGCAGGCCAATGTGGGTGTCGGTTACGTCCGCTTTCGGGGCGCTCGTCGTGACGGCTGATTGATCGGCCTGGTCGCCGCGATCGGAGAGCTATGTGCCGAACTCCTTGCGCCGGCGCACCGGCTTGGTCAAGCACCCGTGCGGCATACGCGAGCCTGGCTTGGACCTGCTCGGCGTTCTAGGATAGTGGGTCGCGCGCTTCCTGCACTGGAAGCTCGACCCGGAGCGACCCGTCCAGTTCTAATGTGGACATCGCCATCGAACAACCGGCCGACCATTTGATCGACCTGCAGGGCAATAACGTCGTCCGCGACATCGAGCTGCTCCGCTGCAGCTTGGATCCGGCCGACGCGGAGGCGTGAGCCTACCCGCAATCATGGACTGGTTCCTGCTCGCGCTGCTGTCCGCCTTCAGCCTGGCCTCCGCCGACGCGGCCACCAAGCGTTGGCTACAGGGTTATTCGGCCACGGAACTGGCGCTAGTGCGCTTCTCGCTGACAGGCCTGCTGATGCTGCCGATGCTGGCAGGCATGCCGGCGCCGACCGCGTTGCCAGCGGCCTTCTGGGGCTGGATGTTGGTGATGTGGCCGTTGGAAATCGCCGCGATGCTGCTCTACATGGCCGCAATCCGTGATCATCCGCTGTCGCTGACCCTGCCCTTGCTCGCCTTCACGCCAGTGTTCGTCATCGGTCTAGCCGCTTGGCTGCTAGACGAGCGCATTCCGCCAGCGGGATTGCTCGGCATCGCGCTGGTGGTGATCGGCGCCTGGCTGCTGAACGTCGAGCATGCACGGCGCGACGACTGGCGCAGCTGGCTCGCGCCGCTGACCGCGATCTTCTGGGAACCGGGATCGCGGATGATGCTCGCGGTGGCGCTGCTCTACTCCGTGACCGCAACACTGGGCAAGGTCGTTCTGCAATACCTGCCACCGCAGCAGCTCGGCGCGTTCTATTTCCTGTCGCTGGGGATTCTGATGCCGCTGGTGTTCGCGCTGTCGGGCCTGTGTGGCGGCAGCTCGGCGGATTGGAAATCGCCGCGACTCGCGGCCGTTCGGCTATTTCGGCGTCCACTGGCCGTACTCGCGGTGGCGGCCTTGAACGCATTGATGGTCTACACTCACTTCGCCGCCCTGGCGCGCGTCGAGGTGGCCTACATGATTGCGGTCAAGCGCAGCAGCCTCCTGTTCGGCATCCTGTATGGCGCGCTGCTGTTTCATGAGCCAGGCCTCCACCGCCGGCTGCCAGCCGGTGCCGTGATGCTCGCC
>JBATTL010000702.1:0-2477 GCA_049670525.1 Thiohalocapsa sp.
GCGCTGAGCTTTGCCACGATCACGCTCTGGGTCGTGGTCTTCAGCGCCAGGGAGAGCAGGATGCGCTCGATGTTCGGCCACTGCGAGACGATCAGCCGCTGTCGCGGCAATGCAGGTCGCCGGCCTCAAGGGCGTCGCGCAGCTGCCGAGAGACCATGAATTCGTCGCGGTCGCGGATGATCGCGCCTGCGGGCTCAACGAGGTAGTGCCTTGATGGCGGTAAGCTGGTGAAGACCCTCGTCGTCGGCAAGAAAGCGATCCAGCGACTTGACATCCTCGACCTCGATCAGCCCGTCGAGCACACCGGTCAGGCGCTTTCGCTCGAACACCCGGGGGCGGTCCGCACGCTGTTCTGCAGAATGGTGTATCCGGGCAGCACGACCCGCTCGTGGCGCAACAGGTCCACCAGCTCGCGCAGGATATAGACCGGCCGGCTGGAGATCCGCGCGGCCCGGCGGGCATGGGTCTCGAGCAAGAGGAAGCCGTTGAGTCCGAGGAGCGGATTGCTGAAAGTTGACCGCTCTATTCAGGCTGATCGGTTATCCAGGCCCGCGAGTCGCTCGGACTGGGGAAAGGCGGTGCCCGCGATCGTTCCACGGCAATGCCACCGAGACATTGGGCAGGTAGGCGCGACATTTTGATCCATTGGCCAACTCATTTCGCGGCCATTTTGTCTCGGCGTTCGAGGCGGAACCGCGGCGATGCGCGTCTGCCTCACGACTAAACAAACGACTCTGGCGGCTTGCCTCCAATGCGCCACCGGCCGCCAGCGAGCGATCCGTTGCGCTGATGAGTACATGGCATCGATCGTGCTTCGTGATGAAGCGGGCCAGTCATCAATGCCTATGCAGAGTGCATCGATAGAACGGTCGTAGTGTCATGCGAGCCGAATTGCCGAAGAGTTCGCAATGCTGCATCGCGGCAACGCCGACTGCTCGGCTTGGCGCTAACGAAAACAGCCGTCGCTCCCCGCTGGATTTGGGGGCGCGAACCGAACCTAGCAGCGGCGTTGTTCGTGCCGCAATGGAAGCTTATGCTGTCAATGATCAGCGACTTTGTCGGGGCCAGTACGTCGCACCGGGACGCATCCGACAACAGACGTTGTATCGGGCTTGTTGGTATCACGCCGCCCACTCGCTCCTCGCCGATGCCGCAGACCCGCCGGCAGGGGCTCTCCCGGATCTCCTGGGGGTTTGATATGATAAAAAATCAATAGCTTGGAAGCCGCATCCTGCTAGAATACTATTCGAATGCTGTCGATAATGATTTTTCATCAAGAGACCCTTCAGACGCTTTTGGACCTACCAGGCATCGTGATTGATCGGGCTGTGTTCGGTGAGCGCAAGACGCTCAAGATCTGTGTTCACAGCACCCGGGAGGGCACGCATTTTCATCATTGCGGGCAACAAGGCCATCGTGATTTCATCGTCGTGATCAGTGCCTACGTCCATGATCGGTTGCGTGTCATCGGCCTGCTCGCCGAGCGGACCAAAGCCGCCGTGCAACAGTTTTTCTGTCGTATTCCCAATCGCTTGTTTGCCTATTCACCGAAACTGAAAGAGGTGTACGACGCCTGCGAAGCACTCACTGCCATTTACGAAAGCCGCCTGTACAAAGGGCAAGGCAAGCGCAAGCAGCGCGGCTGGGTGCAGCGTGTCACCAATCGCAAGCTCACGTGTTTGGATCGTTTTCTCGGCACGCTTGACGCCCATTTCGAGGAAATTACCAACTATTTCGTTGGTCGTCACAGCAATGGTTTCGTCGAAGGTCTCAATAATAAGCTCAAAGTCCTCAAGCGCCGTTTCTATGGCATCACGAACCTCAAGCAACTTTACCAGAGAGTGCGCTTAGATCTCAGCGGATACACTCAGCTCGGAGTCGAATCCGCATGAATCAAGTGCTTAGCACGGCCGCGCTCAGCTATTTTCGCTGTCTGTGTGTTCGTAATTCAATCTAACTGATTGTTTAACAAGAGATCATGGCTGTCCTCAAAATCTAGGAGAGCCAGAAGATCGCTAGGGAATCTCCGAAGAATCAGAGGTTCCTGTGACACAGGGACGTGTCGCCAAAATTGACCGCGGCAGGCGGTTGCTTTTGATGCGAGGCGCAATCACAATTGCGCCGGAGCATGCTCTGGGAAGTCCAGGATGGACATATGAGAAGTCCAGGATGGACATATTCAAAGTATGCAGTCCTGGATTTGTCTTTCGGGGCTGTTTCAGCATGTCTAAGCGAGTAAAGCTCGTGATTTTTAACTATAAACTATACTGGAGCGACCCATGCAAACTGAAACTCTTGATCCTGTTGTAGCCGCAGCCTCCGACAAAAATAGTATTGCCGCTCTTGCCAAAATGGGCCAGATGTGGAAAGACCGTGCAACTGTGAAAGACGAAGAGTTCGAAGTCGACATGATGTACAGCACGGAGTACGACGACTTCCTGGATAAGTTGATCCCGTTTCACCAGCATCCGCGTTAC
>JBATTL010000703.1:0-12461 GCA_049670525.1 Thiohalocapsa sp.
GATGGGTTGGATCACGCCCTGGGCGGCGATGGAATCCGTCAATTCGCGCAATCTGTCGGGGTCGAAGTCGCGGCGGGGCTGGTAGCGACCGCGCTCGATACTGCCCAGCGGAAGCCGCGTCACCGGATCGCCAGGCCCGGCGCTAGCCGGCCCGCCGCCAGCGTCAGCCACTTGGGTGCGGTCAACGTCGCTGCTGTCATCGCGTGCGCCTCCGAGCAGCGCGTCGAGCCCTCGGCCCAGTCCTCTCTTCTTCGCTGTGCTCATGATGACTTCGTCCTCTGCAATGCGAAGCGCGTATTTCACGCCGCGTGAGGCGCCGGCTCACGTCGGCGCAGGACTTCGCTGGCCAGCGCCTGATAGGCGACCGCACCGCGTGAGCTGCGGTCATACAGCAGTGCAGGCAATCCGTGACTCGGCGCCTCGGCAAGCCGTACGTTACGCGGAATGATGGTGCGGTACACCTGACTCGTGAAATGAGTCACAAGCTGGGTCGAGACCTGGTTGGCCAGATTGTTGCGCGGATCGTGCATGGTGCGAAGAATACCCTCGATACGCAACTCACCGTTGCGGCTGGCGCGTATCTGGCGAACGGTGTCGAGCAGCGCAGATAGGCCCTCCAGCGCGTAATACTCGCATTGGATCGGGATCAGCACCCCGTCCGCCGCCACCAGGGCGTTGACGGTCAGCATGTTCAACGACGGCGGGCAGTCGATGACGATGATTTCGTAATTGTCGCTGACATTGGCCAGGGCCGCCGCAAGGGTACGTTCGCGTTTGGCGCCGGTCATCAGACCAACCTCGGCGGCGGTCATGTCGCCATTGGACGGCAGCAGATCGAAGCCCGGCGCTGGCTCGTCGACCCGCACGGCGCAATCGGTAAAGGCGACGCCATTGACCAGCAGGTCGCAGCCGGTGACCTCCAAAGCGTTCTTGTCGACCCCGACCCCCATGGTCGCATTGCCCTGGGGGTCCATATCCACGAGCAATACGCTTCGCTTTAGCGCCGCCAATGAGGCCGCCAGATTGACAGCGGTCGTGGTCTTGCCGACGCCGCCCTTTTGGTTCGCGACCGCGATTATTCTAGCCATGGGAACTCGTCTGGAACGGGATCTCGATGAGGTTGCGCTCGCCGTCGAGCTGCGGAACCTGCAGCGGGTGGACTGCGACGGACGTCAAAACCGGCGAGCCGAGCGCCGCCGCGATGCGCGGTGCCGACGCCGCCAGGGCTTCAATCTCCTGCTTCGGAAGTCGGCCCTTCAGGGCAAGCAGGCGGGCGTACGGGGCGGCCAGGTGGGCGCAGTCCGCGAGGAGCACGGCCAAGCTTCCGACGGCGCGTGCGGTTATGGTAGCGAATTTTGGCCCAGGCCGGTATGCGTCCAACCGGCTGTGCACCACCTCGACATTGTCCAATTCAAGCTCCAACGCCGCTTGGCGAACAAAGCGCGCCTTCTTCCCGTTGCCGTCCAGGAGTGTAAACCGGAGATCCGGGCGCGCGACGGCCAGCGGGATGCCGGGCAGACCGGCGCCGGTCCCAGCATCAAGCACCGGTCCGCGAACGATCCAGGGCAACACGGCAAGGCTGTCAAGCAAGTGGCGGGACACCATCTCCGACGGGTCACGAATCGCGGTCAGGTTGTAGGTCCGATTCCAATGAACCAGCAGGGCCAGGAATTCGACAAGTTTGTCGCGGGCGGTCTTGTCGATCCGCGCCGCGAATCCCTGTTCACCGCCAGTGAGTGCCTCACAGCCCGCCCCCTTGCCCAGGGCGGCTAGACCCATATCGAGACGCCGCCGCAACCGGATCGGATCAGGACCTGAGAATTTAGAGTTAGAGCCCGGTCGGGCGCGGTTATGCGCCATTAGGCGCTGAGCCGCTTGAGATAGATTAGCAACAATGACACCGCGGCGGGCGTCACGCCCGGGATACGCGCTGCCTGACCGATAGTCGCCGGCCGAACCCGCTGGAATTTCTCCATGACTTCAGCGGAAAGGCCGCGCACATTCGCGTAGTCGATGTTCGCTGGAAGGGCACGCGCGTCATGTCCGCGCTGGCGCTCAATTTCGTCGCTCTGGCGATTCAGGTACCCGGCGTACTTGGCCTGGATTTCCAATTGCTCCCTGACCGCGGCGGCATCGGCGCCAAACCCGGGTCCACACTCCGTCTCGACGCCGATCGCGCCGACACCGATGAGTTGGTCATACGAAATGCCGGGCCTCGCAAGCAGATCGAGCGCCTTGACGTCACGGCGAATCTGCTCACCGACGGTCCGCTCGATCTGCACCGCAATCTCACTGTTGGGCCGCACCAGGCAAGCGTTCAATCGCGCGCGTTCCTTCTCTATCGCGTTGCGTTTGGCATCGAAGCGCCGCCAGCGCTCGTCATCCACCAGCCCGAGAACCCGTCCGGTCTCGGTCAAACGCAGGTCGGCATTGTCCTCCCGAAGCAGCAGGCGATACTCCGCGCGGCTCGTGAACATGCGATAGGGCTCGCTGGTGCCGCGTGTGGTCAGGTCATCCACCATGACACCGACATAGGCCTCGTCACGACGCGGGCACCAAGGCTCCAGTCGCCGCACTTGGCGCGCGGCATTGATACCCGCCAGGAGGCCCTGAGCGGCGGCCTCTTCATAACCGGTGGTTCCATTGATCTGGCCGGCGAAAAAGAGCCCCGGCACAAAGCGCGTCTCAAGCGTCGGCCCCAAGTCGCGTGGATCGAAAAAGTCATACTCGATGGCGTAGCCTGGCCTTGTCAGATGCGCCTGCGAGAAACCCGGAATCGATCGCACGAGCGCCTCTTGGACGTCGAATGGCAAACTCGTTGAAATGCCGTTCGGGTAAACTTCGACGCTGGTCAGCCCTTCGGGCTCGACGAAGATCTGGTGCGAGCTCTTGTCGGCGAAGCGAACGATCTTATCCTCGATGGACGGACAATAGCGCGGTCCGACACCCTCGATAACCCCGCTGTACATGGGCGAGCGCGACAGACCGCCCCGGATGATCTCGTGAGTTTGTGCCGTGGTCCGAGCGATATGGCAACTGACCTGGCGCGGATGTTCGTCCCTGTTGCCCAAATAGGAGAACACCGGCAGGGGATTATCACCGGGCTGCGCTTCGAGCATCGAGTAGTCGATGCTACGCGCGTCGATGCGCGGCGGCGTCCCGGTCTTCAGCCGCGCCACGTTGAAGGGCATTTCCCGCAGCCGGTCGGCGAGGGCGATGGACGGCGGGTCGCCCGCACGGCCACCGCGATAATTGCTCAGCCCGATGTGGATGCGCCCACCGAGGAAGGTGCCCACGGTGAGGACGACCGCCGGGGCTCTGAACTCCAGGCCCATCTGCGTACGTACGCCCGCCACGCGTTCGCCGTCGACACCGCTCTCCAGGATCAGATCGTCCACCGCCTGCTGAAACAGGTGCAAACCTGACTGGCCCTCCAGCGCCTCGCGTACCGCGGCCCTATACAACATGCGGTCTGCCTGCGCCCTGGTAGCACGCACAGCCGGTCCTTTGCGGCGGTTCAGCACACGGAAATGAATACCGGCGTGATCGGCCGCCCGAGCCATGAGCCCACCCAGGGCGTCGATCTCCTTGACCAAATGCCCCTTGCCAATGCCGCCGATGGCCGGGTTGCAACTCATCTGGCCGATGGTCTCGATGCTATGCGTGAGCAGCAGCGTGCGCGCGCCGCTGCGCGCCGACGCCAGCGCTGCTTCAGTGCCGGCATGGCCGCCGCCAACCACGATCACGTCATACTGCCGTTCTGCCAACATGGTTCCAATTTTCTCCGGACTCGGGCAAATATAATAGGCTAACGCCCCTTGCTTAAGCCATTGGCCGATCGCAGATTTCACCGCAACAAGACGACTCTCGCCCGGTTTGCTTCGGTGTGCCGGTTCACGCACCCAGGAATACGAGATGCTGACAAAACTCCGCGAGGCCGTCTCGGCCAATCCAATGCCCCTGGTCGTCGAGGCCGCCAGCAAGATAATCCTGGGCAAGAACGGCGAGCTGCGGCTTGCGCTGGCGTGCATGCTCGCCCGCGGGCACTTGCTGATCGAAGACGTGCCGGGTGTCGGCAAGACCACATTGTCGCACCTGCTCGCGCGCCTACTCGGTCTTCAATACTCTCGCGTGCAGTTCACCAGCGACATGCTGCCGGCGGATGTCATTGGGGTCTCTGTCTACGAACGCGTGAGTGAACGCTTTCGATTTCACCCAGGACCTGTATTTTCGCAGGTTGTGCTTGCGGACGAGATCAACCGCGCAACACCCAAGGCACAGAGCGCATTGCTCGAGGCCATGGAGGAACGCCAGGTCACCGCGGAAGGCGAAACGCGACCACTGCCGGAGCCATTCTTCGTCATCGCGACCCAGAACCCAACCTACCAGGTCGGAACATTTCCGCTGCCGGAGTCCCAGCTCGACCGTTTCCTGATGCGCATCGAGCTCGGCTATCCGGCCGCGGAGCAGGAAAAGGCGCTACTCGCCGGTGCCGACCGCAGACAGATGCTGGCGGATGTTGAGCCGGCCCTCAGTCCTAGAGCGCTGATCGCTGCTCAACGCAGAGTCGACCAAGTGTACGTTGCGCCCCCGATCGTCGACTATTGCTATGCCATCTTGAGCTTCACTCGGAGCAGTGAGCGCTTTCAGCACGGCCTTTCGCCCCGCGCCGGACTCGCCCTCATTCGCGCCGCGAAGGCCTGGGCGCTAATGGCCGATCGCGACTTCGTGCTGCCGGAGGATGTCCGCCATGTGCTGCCGGCGGTGGTCTCGCACCGGTTGATTGCCGGCGACGACAACAACCCGAACGGCCATGCCGAGATCGCCGAATACCTGTTGTCCGCGGTACCGGTGCCCTGATGCGGCGCGCGGAGGCACTGGCGCGATGGCGGTGGGACTCGATTGCCTGGCTCAAGCGCCAACGCCGGAAGCGCAACATGCAGCCACAGTCAGTGGCGGTAACCAACCCTCGCCAAGTCTACATCCTTCCAACGCGTGCCGGGCTCGGCTATGCCGGAGTCCTACTTGCGATGTTGTTGGGCTCCCTGAACTACCAGAATAACCTCGCGCTGTTCTTAACCTTTGTGATGATCGCCGCGGCTGTGGTCAGTATGCACCACTGCTGGTTCCATCTGTTGAAGTTACGCTTGGCCGCCAGGCACGGTGTCGACGTGTTCGTTGGTCAGACCGCGCGATTCCACATTGCGATCGACGAGGCCGGCGGACGTGCCCGCTCGGCCATCTGCGTTCGCGACGGAGCATGTTTCGAGGTCGCGTCGGGTGGACGTTCAGACGTTCAGATCCGCCGTCCGGCGCAGCGCCGCGGTGCACTCCAGCTTGAGAAGGTCGTGCTCGAGACACGCTATCCATTCGGACTGTTTCGCGCCTGGACCAGCCTACCCTTAGCGGCGACGGTATTAGTCTATCCCGCGCCATCACGATGGGCCCCGGAGCCAGGCAAAGTGGCCGTTTCGGAACACCGTGGCCGCGGCGATCTTGGTACGGGGGCAGACGACTTCATCGGTACTCGGAACTACCGCCCCGGAGATTCCCCGAGGCAAGTGGACTGGAAGGCGCTGGCTCGTGAGCGCGGCCTCGTCGTCAAGCAGTTCGGAGGCGACCGCGCGGTCCGCGTGCTGATCGATTGGCAGCAGTTGCGGACCGGTGACATCGAGACCCGACTGAGTCTGCTGGCAAGACAGATCCTGGACGCCCACGAGCGCGGACTGAGCTACGGACTCCGACTGCCGGGGCTGGAGGTCGAGCAGGACCGGGGAGAGGGCCACAAACATCGCTGCCTGGCCGCGCTGGCTCGGTATCCGGCCGGTGCATAACTTGCGCCGAAAGGGACTACCCCCAAAAAGGGAGCCGGCACCCGACGCGTGGCAGTTACTCGGTGTGACACTGCTGGTCGCACTCTGCTTCATTCCCCTGCTGTTCGAACTCCATGCGCAGGTCGCGGGGTTTATCGTCTGTGTCTTTGTGCTAAGACTGATCTCCATTCGCTGGCCGCGGCTGCGTCCCGGGGTCTGGATACTGGCTCTGCTAACACTGGCCGGCGCACTCAACGTCATTGACGCGTACCGGGGTATTGCCGGTCAGACCCCTGGCACCGCACTCCTACTGACGATGATGGCGCTCAAGCTGTTGGAGGTCCGCAGACTCCGCGACCTGCGCGTGCTGTTGCTTCTGTTCGGCTTTCTGTTGGTCGTGCAGTTCTTGTTCGACGAATCGGCATTGCGGACAGCGCTGATGACACTGCTGCTATTCGCCAACCTAGCCCTGCTGTTCGACATCAACAAGACCTCGAGGCTTAAGGCACTCTTACCGCGGGCGAAGCGGGCGGCGCAGGTCGCCGGCGTGATCACGTTACAGGCGTTGCCTCTGGCGCTGGTCCTGTTCTTATTTTTTCCCCGACTCGACGCGCCTTTGTGGAACCTCGGTATCGAAAACGAGTTTGCGATCACGGGGCTGCAGGATTGGCTCGAACCCGGATCTATCCGCGATCTGGTGGTCTCAGGCGAGGATGCGCTGCGCGTCCGGTTCGATCGCCCCCCTGGAATCGCCATGGAACGCATGTACTGGCGGGGAATTGTCGTCTGGCATACCGATGGCAGCCGCTGGACGCCCGCCGCACCAGATGAGTTCCCGGACGCGGGAACCGAGGTCCGGCCCATCGGCGAGAGTCTCGGCTACGGCGTCGCGCTGGAGCGGACCGACCAGCGTTGGCTGATCGGCCTGGACATGCCGATAGACATCCCCAGCGACGCGCACCTGACCAACGATTTCCAGGTGCTCGCCGCGCAGCCTGTCGAAGATCTTCGCTTCTACCGCATGACGTCTGCCCCCGACTACCGCACCGAGGGTCTGAGCCTGCTCGAGGAGGCCGCGGCCACCGCACTGCCGGACAATGTCACGCCCCGCATGCGCGCGCTCGCGGCACGCTGGGCTGTCGATGGCGCAAGCCCCGGCGAGATCGTTCAGCGGGCGCTCAACCATTTCAACCAGCAGGAGTACTACTACACCCTGCTGCCGCCGGACCTCGGGGAGAATCCCATGGACGCCTTCCTATTCGACGCGAAGAGCGGCTTTTGTGAACACTACGCCGGCGGTTTCGCGCTCATGATGCGGATTGCCGGCATACCAACCAGGATCGTGCTTGGCTACCTGGGTGCCGAATTCAATCCGCTCAGCGGCGATTACGTGATTCGCCAGTCTGATGCCCACGCGTGGAACGAAGTCTGGCTGGAGGAGAGTGGCTGGGTCCGCATCGACCCTACGGCGTCTGTCCACCCGGCCCGGGTCGATGCCGACTCGCGACTCCAGGCCATGGGCGCAAGCGCACCGGTCCGGTTTCGTATCGAGGACCAAGGCCTGATCGGCGGCTTGCTCCACCAGGCACATTTACTCACTGATGCCCTGAACGCCGGCTGGCGCCAATGGGTAGTCGGCTTCTCTCGCCACAAACAGCAGCGTCTGCTCGATGCGCTGGGCCTTGGCCATCTGCGTGACTATGGCCTGGCGCTCGCGATGACCATCGGCGCCGCCGCCGTGATGCTGGTCTGGAGTTTCCTCCTGGGCAGACGACCAGTGGAAACGGATCCCGTGAACCGAGCCTACCAAGGCTTCCTGCGCAAGCTCGAACCGCTCGGACTCGGGCGCCAAGCATCCGAGGGTCCCCTGGAACACCGAGACCGCGTCATCGCCAAGCGGCCGGACCTAAAAGCGGCGGTTGACGACATTCTCGGGCACTACCTGCGGCTGCACTTTGCCGGAATCGGAGCCGGAGAAGAGCGAGACAAGTTGCGAAAAAGTATTCGATCTTTTGTACCGACACGTCGACCTCCCACCGACGATAGTCGCTAATCCAACGCTGATGCGGCGTGCCCTATCCGGCAACCTGTGTAGAACCCATCCATGCAGGTTGTGGAAAACCTGTGAGCGGTATTGGCACGCGATTCTATGCACCGGTTATCCACAAGGCGCGGTCCTCGGCGATAACAGACTTTAGTTCTTATATGCTATTGAAAAATATATGATTTATATTGAAAATCCGATTATCCACGACCCTTATTATTGTTACTATCTTTACTCTTTAGAACTAATAAATATAGAGTTGAAGCGTTTCAGATCCCTTGCCATCGATGCATGGAATCTCTGTCTCGACCTATCGGGCGGCGCACGAAATCGCCAACGAGGGGGCTGAGGCCGCTGGACGAAGACTGTGAGCCCTGCCTGCATGCGCTGCACTAAGGCGTCCCGTTTGCCTAGACGGCAAGCTACTTTCCGATGCAGAATTCGCCGAAGATTTTTCCGAGCAGATCGTCCGAGCTGAATACGCCCGTGATCTCATTGAGGCTCTGCTGCGCTTGGCGAAGATCTTCGGCCATGAGCTCGGCGGAACCAGTGTCGATCAAAACGGCCTGTGCAGCAGTGAGGTGGGACGCGGTGCGTCGTAACGCGTCTAAATGCCGGCGCCGGGCGCTAAAGGCGCCATCAACCGCGCCCCGATAGCCTGCACAGGTCTTTAGATGCTCACGCAACAGCAAGAGTCCGGCGCCTGTCTGAACCGAGCAGCTGATCTCTGTGACTCCGTCGGGCGATTTGCGCAGCCCCGGCGGACGACCACTAAGGTCGATTTTGTTGCGTATCAGCGTCAGGCCCACGGCACTCGGAAGTGGATCGAGATCGGTCGCGGTCATTCTTGCGTCCGCGTCATCGTCGATGAGCCAGAGTACGCGGTCGGCCTGTTCGATCTGTCGATAGGCACGGCGGATGCCCTCTTGCTCGATCAGGTCCGTGGAGGCGCGCAGACCGGCCGTGTCGACGATGCGCAGTGGTAGCCCGTCGATCTGGATATCAGCCCGCAAAAAATCGCGTGTGGTGCCGGGAATCGGCGTTACGATGGCCGTGTCGGATCCGGACAGCGCGTTCACTAGGCTCGACTTGCCGGCGTTTGGCGCGCCGGCGATGACGATGTATAGACCGTCGCACACGCGCTCTCCGCGATGCGCGTCGCTGAGCAGGGTCTCGGTCTGGCGGATGGTGACGGCGAGATCGTCCCGAACCGTCGAGTCGGAGATGAAGTCGATCTCTTCTTCCGGGAAGTCGAGCGCGGCCTCGACAAAAGCCCGCAGGCGGATCAGGACGTTGAGCAACAGGTCGACGCGCCGGGAAAGCTCGCCCTGTAAGGTCCGTGTCGCGAGGCGTGCCTGGGCCGCTGTGGTGCTATCGATGAGGTCGGCGATTGCTTCGGCCTGAGTGAGGTCTATGCGCCCCTCAAGGAAGGCCCGTTCGCTGAACTCGCCCGCCCGCGCGGGTCGGGCGCCAAGTTCGAGAACGCGAGTTAACAACAGATCGAGCACGATCGGGCCGCCATGGCCCTGGAGTTCCAGGACAGTCTCACCGGTGAAGGAGTGTGGGGCGGGAAAGTACAGCGCGATGCCACTGTCGATGGCTTCTCCGGCGCTGTCGAGGAAGCGGCGAAAGGCGGCGTGGCGCGGTTCGGGCAGCCTGCCGAGCAGCGCAGTTGCAATCGACGTCGTTGCCGGTCCGGAGACGCGAATGACACCGATGCCGCCGTGGCCCGGAGGGGTCGCCACCGCGGCAATGGTGTCACGTGATGGCATGACGGGAACGAGTGGCCGGCGGACCGGCGGCGACTAGTTGCTGCGCTTTGCCGCTTCGGCCTTTTCGATTCGGTGCGTAATGTATCCTTGTTGTGCGATGGACAGTAGTTGGTTGACGGTCCAGTACAGCACAAGGCCGGACGGGAAGAACGCGAAGAAAACCGTGAACACGAATGGCAGCGCCATCAGGATCTTGGCCTGGATCGGGTCCGGCGGCGGTGGGTTTAGCTTTTGTTGGACGAACATGGAGACGCCCATGATCAACGGAAGCACGTAGTAGGGATCCGGCGCCGTCAGATTGTCCAGCCACAGAATGAAAGGCGCGTGCCGCAGTTCGACACTCTCCAACAGCACCCAATACAGTGCGATGAAGACCGGGATTTGCACCAAAATCGGCAGGCATCCGCCCAAGGGATTGATTTTCTCCTTCTTGTACATCTCCATCATCGCCTGGTTCATGCGCTCCTTGTCGTCGCCATAGCGATCCTTCAGCGCTTGCATGCGCGGGGCCAGCTTGCGCATGTTTGCCATCGACTTGTAGCTGGTTTCGGAGAGTTTATAGAAGGCGAGCTTGATCAGGATGGTAAGAATGATGATGGCCCATCCCCAGTTGCCAACGAGCGAGTGGATCTTGTTTAGCAACCAGAAGATCGGTTCGGCGATGACCGTCAGCCAGCCGTAGTCGACCGCAAGCTCCAATCCCGGTGTAATCTGCGCCAGGGCGTCCTGCAGTTTTGGACCGGCAAACAAGCGGCTCGTGAAGACGTGGTTGTCGCCGGGGGGTACGGCAACGGTCGGCGAGTACATGCCGATGATGAAGCGTTGGCCATCAACGGCCTTGGTGTAAAAGGTCTGCTCTGATTGGGCAGGTGGTATCCACGCCGCCATAAAATAGTGTTGGATCATCGCGACCCAGCCATCGACAATCTTGATGTCGAGGGGTTGCTTGGCGATATCGCCAAAGGATTCCTTTTTGTACTTCGTCTCTGGACCGTAATAGACGGCGCCGGTATAGGTGTGGATGAAGCTGGACTTCTCTGGATCGTAGAGTTCGGTTCGTTGCAGCTGGTCATAGTCGCGAATGGCTAGCGGTGTGGCGCTGTTGTTCAGGACCTCCTGCTCAGCGTGGATCAGATAACTCCCGCGTTCGAACCGGTAACGCTTGATGACGTCGATGCCGGCGTCACTCGTCCAGCGCAACTCAACGGTCAGCGAGTCTGTACCGTCTGCCAGCGCAAAGGATTGCTTCTCGGCGGTAAAGACCGCTTTGTGGTTGGGTATGTCGACATCGGCGCCGCCCAATAGCCCGGACTGGGCGATGAACATGTTCGGTGTTTGTGGTTTTAGGAGCTGGAACTTTTCACCTGGGCGGTTGGCGTTGGCAGCGTAGTCCTTGAGCCACATGCTCTGGATGGTGCCACCGACGGTCGAGATCTTGGCACGCAGCAGGTCTGTTTCGATGGTAATCAAGTTCGCCGTCGTATCCGAGATGTCGGGATCGGCAATGGACGCGGCATTGGCGGCGACGGGCGTTGTCGGTGCCGGTGCATCCGGCGCATCGGCTGGCGCTGCGACGTCCTCCGGGGATGGCAAGGCGCTGGGCTGTTCGGATGCGGATGGGGGTTGCTGCGTGAGGCCGGGTCCGTAATCTTGGACCCAGGCCTGGTAAATCAGGAACAGGACAGCGCCCAGGGAGAGCGCGAGCATAAGCCGGATGTTATCCATGGTTACAGGAATTCCGAGATTCGGGAACGGGGTCTATACCGCCGGGATGCCACGGATGACAGCGCGACAGTCGGCGCAAGGCCATGAAGCCGCCGCGAAGCACGCCGAAACGTCCGATGGCGTCGATGGCGTATTGCGAGCAGCTGGGATAGAAGCGGCACTGGCTGCCTAGGAATGGACTTAGCAGCAGTTGGTACGCGCGGATGAACAGTTGGGCGAGCCTACGCATTCGAATTCTCGAAGTTTCGTCCAATGCCGGTGCAGTGAGCGTTGCAGGGTTTGATTGTCTGCCTGAGACGCGGCCGGGCGGCACATGACCACGATGTCGACGGAGCATCCAAAGCCAGTGGTCCGTCGGAAGCTCTCGCGGATCAGACGCTTGATGCGGTTCCGGTCTACGGCCTTGGCCGCACACTTACGCGATATCGCCAAGCCGAGGCGTACGCGGGGCGGTGGAACTCGCATTGCCAAGGTGTCCGTTGCTTGGTCGGTGTGCGCGTCTTGTGGCCGCGCCAACAAGGTGAAGAAACGGTCTGAAGACTTGCGGGGCTGCGCAAACACCCGCCGGTACTGTGCTGCGCGACGTAGCCGCCGCCGACGCGCGAAACCCTCAAAAGGCAAAGTTGCCTGCTGAGCCGCGTTTGAGCCGTTCAGGGGATTAGGTGCGCGCGGCCCTTGGAGCGGCGAGCCTGCAACACTTTGCGACCATTACGGGTCGCGTTTCTCGCACGGAATCCGTGCGTGCGCGCGCGCTTTAAGCGGCTCGGGTTAAAGGTCTGTTTCACGGTACATCTCCTCGGATGTCGAGACTGTTTGGACGGGTACGTGGACGGTCGATAGCGAACGCACTGTACAGAGGGAAAAAAGACCCACAATCTTATCGCGCAACGGTAATCAGGTCAAACGGAAACAACCTTCCAAAGGAGCGCCAGGGCTGTGGATAACCGGACGATACAGGGCTAGACTGGTGCCCATCATCGATGGTGGTCGAGCGCGGTCTGCGGTCGGTCTGGTCATGTCCGAGGCGACCTGGCTAGGCGTCAATGGGCTGTGAAGGCCGCTTATTTTGTTGGCCGAGCGGAAGCTGGGGCAGTGCGACCGGACGTG